>JADNRU010000005.1:37428-49116 GCA_016276965.1 Nitrosopumilales archaeon
AGCTAAAAAAGAAGAAAAGAAAATTGTAGCTAAAAAAGAAGAAAAGAAAATTGTATCTAAAAAAGAAGAAAAGAAAAAGAAAGAAGCTAAAAAAGAAGAAAAGAAAAAGAAAGAAGCTAAAAAAGAAGAAAAGAAAATTGTATCTAAAAAAGAAGAAAAGAAAAAGAAAGAAGCTAAAAAAGAAGAAAAGAAAACATATGAAGAAGAATTAGAAGAACAGCTTACTGATGAAGAAATAGCAAATTTTCAAATTGAAAAAACGGATATGGAAAAACTCACAAACAAAGTTTGTGAAATAGTTGCTACTTACGAAACTGATGGATTGCTTCAAAGTGAATTATGGAAAAAATTAAAACTTACTAGCAGAGATGGCTCAAGATTAGCACTAAAATTAGAAAGAATGGGAATTATTTCTAGAGAAAAAATTCTTGAGAAAGGACGATGGACATACAAACTAATAATTAAAAAAACACCTGTTAGTACTAAATCAATTGAAAACGCACCTTGTCTTACTTGTCCTGTAGAACAAAAATGTTCATTAGAAGGAGAAATTAGTCCAAGAACTTGTCAATTAATTGAAGACTGGGTTCTAATTGAAATAACTAAATCAAAAAAGAAGGTACAATGAAATTAATTGATGCTAGAAGAGATCACTACAGGAAACTAGCTCATGAACAGGGATTTAGAAGTAGATCTGCATTCAAGCTAAAAGAGCTTAACAAATCTTATCGAATTATTGGTAGTGGGTTTTATGTTTTAGAGTTAGGTTGCGCCCCAGGAGGATGGACACAAGTTGCAGTACGGACAGTTGGAAACAAAGGTAAAGTAATGGCTGTTGACTCATCGTATGTAGAGGAAATTTCTGGAGCACTTATACTCAAGAGAAATATTGAAAATGAATCTATTGTTGATGAAGTTTTCTCATATTTTAGAAAAAAAATAAATTCAGTTATTTGTGATCTTTCCCCTCAAGTTACAGGAAATTGGTCAGTCGATCATGCAAAACAAATTTCGTTGAATTATTCGGCCGCTAAAATTATGGATCAGGTACTAGCTGAAAAGGGAAACGTACTCTTCAAAGTTTTTGATGGCCAATATTCTCAGGAATTTTTTGACTATCTTAAGAAAAAATTCTTTAAGGTAATACGCACTAAACCAAAAGCAAGCAGAAAACCTAGTAGTGAATTGTATTTTATTTGTCTAGGTTACCATGGTTAATTTTCAAAGATTTTTTGTATTTCATCTATTTTACAATTAGTACGAAAACCTGTTGGGTTTAGTGATGTTGGACTAGATAGAAAACCATTTTTCTGAAGTTTATCTATGGTTTTGTCTAAAGCCAAAGGAGCAACTTTCATTCTAGAGGCAATTTCATCTAAAGTAAAGTAAGTAGCTGGCATTTCAGACTCTAAAAGACATTTTCGTAAAACCTTCTCACATTTTTTATCTACCGAGTGATTGGGAATCTCCTCTAACATCGATTGAACAAATTTTTTATCAAATAGCTTACCTATCCATAACGGACCTGCTAGTTTTATTTTAGATTCACATACATCACAACAATCAATTCGTTCCTTAGTGATTTGGCGATTTCCACATGATTTACAGTGTAAAATAAATCCAATATTCTCCAAGTTACCCGGTTTGTTTAGAATTTTTACAAAAGTTCTGTAATAATGCATTTCATTATCTGCAAACATTGGTTCTATTTGAATATCTAGTCTTGCTGCCACTATACATATACATCCTAGGATTAATCTTAAAGCAATTTCATTACCATATTTGGTTTTAACTGGTACACCATAGTATCTTCGCTTACATGCATCTTGAAACAATCCATGTAAAACTTGAAGATCAGTGGCAGTTGTAGATAATATTCCGTCATGTATGGTAGCACGTATTCCACAGTCAACATATTTTGTTGGCGAACCAAAAGGATCAATATCTACGATAGAAGCTCTTTGATTTTTTGTAGAATAGATACTTAAAAATCGACAAACTTCATTTTCTGAAATTTCTAAACTATGTAAATTATTGAGCTGTATTGACTGTCGAATTAATTGTAAAGCTTTAGGATTTGCATCATTTGCAATTACTTTTTCTACATTTTTTATTTCGTTTGCAACTCGTAAAGCTCTTGCACCTAACCCTGATAAACCATCGAGAAAAATTCTTGGACCTTCAAAGTTTTTCCAAAAAGCCGAATACGCAATGATTGAAAAATCTCTATTTAATTTTGCTCGAGGATTAAAAAATGCGGGATCTCTTGGTGGTACTTTTTCGTTTATTGCCCCACTTGGAACAAGGATTTTGGTTTTTCCTTCAGTAATTTCAATTAAATCATTTATCGATGTTTGCAATTATGATTCTAAATTTTTTTTCACCTATAATGGTTTAATACTTACACAAAAAGAAGCAATCTGTGCTTATCTGTGGGGTAGATGAGGCAGGAAGAGGTTCTTTGCTTGGTCCACTAGTTATTGCGGGTGTTTCTGTCAAGAGTTCCAAGGTAAAAAAATTATCATCAATGGGGATTAAAGACTCAAAAAAACTTTCACCATTATCTAGAGAAAAACTATATAAAAAAATCATTGATTTTGTAGACGATTATTATGTGGCCAGAATAAATCCAAAGACAATAGATCGTAGTGTTAGAAAACACAAACTTAATTTCTTAGAGGCCAAGTACATGGCAAAAGTAATTTCTGAATTAAAACCTTCAGTTTCCTATGTTGATTGTTGTGATGTTAATACTTCTAGATTTGGTAAGGAAATTGCTAAACTTTCTAAGAGAAGAAAAATTAGGTCATTCCATCATGCAGATAGTAGGTTTGTGATTGTATCCGCTGCATCAATTATTGCAAAGGTTAATCGTGATAGAGCTATTGCTAGACTTAGAAAAGAGTACGATCTAGGGAGTGGATATCCATCTGACCCAAAAACTATCCAATTTGTTACAGATTGGGTCTCCAGCGGTAAAACCATTCCAAGTTTTGTAAGGAAAAGCTGGAAACCAGTTCAAACTTTACTTAACTAAACTATTCTTTATCTAAAAATCTTGCAACAACTATTGCATGATCCTTATCATATGGAAAAAGATCAATTTTCTGTATTGTTTCAAAATATGGTTCTAATTTCTTTATTTCATTTTCGATGATTTTTTTTGGTTCTTTTGTTACATCTATACTTCTTGATTTTATTACTAAAAACAAATATCCATTGGGTTTAAGATACATCCTACAATTTGCAATTGCAATTTCTGTTTGATCTGGTTGGGCAATGTCTACATAAACTACATCAACTTTACCATACACTGAAAAATATTCTTGGGGTTTTCTAGCATCTTGCATTATGGGAACTATATTTTTTCTATGCGTTGCTACTCTGTCAAGAAAGTCTCTTGCAACTCTGCTAGAATGTTCTACTCCAAAAATAATGCCTCTAGGACCAACAATATCTGAAATATGACTGATCGTTGTACCAGTTGATACTCCAAGATAAAGTACACTTGAATTATCTGTAATGGGAAATATCTCTAACCCAATCATAATAGCTGCCGCAAGTTTACTTCTAAAGGAATCCCATAGTCTGTATTCGATCCCTTTTTTGATAACTAATTTTTCTTTGTAGACTTGATTACCCGGAACTAGATTTTCAGTTGCTAGTTTTTTTTGACCCTCTACTTTAATCCAAAAGAATTTTTTTTTATCGTCTTCCAAACTTTTTTCGCTTTTTCTTATTGAATTTTTTTGATTTAAAATTTGATTTCCTTTCTTGTCTAAATTGTTCTAGTTTCAAATCTTTTTGAGGAGGGGGATCTTTGTACTTTTTGCTAATTTCGGCTACTCGTACGTTAAGTTTGTCTAAGAGAACTTGATTTAGTCCTTCTCCATAGACATCAACTCTTGAAGCAATAGCTGCTTTTGCAGCAATTGCTCTTGCAATTTTTCCTCGTTGCCATCTTGGTGCAGTATGAACTAAGGCATGTTGAAAGAGTAAACCATGTTTTGGAGGTTGAGAACCAGTTTTTAATGATCGGAACAAAGCCTTTTCTGCTCCTAAAACTTGAATTGTGCTAGCAGGCATTTCGGTAAGTTTTTTTAGACTACCTGCACGTGCCAGAATTCTTGCACCTACTGCTGTACCAAGTATTACTGAAAAATTTGGCGCAATTTTTTTCATTTGTGTTTCAACATGTTCTTCTAAATTCTTTCGTAGATCAAAGAGTTCTAAGATTTGTTTTGCAAGTGTTTGCACTATGGCAAGGTTTTCATCAGAAATATCCCCCCCACGACTTTTTTCTGCAACAAGCGAGAGCATTTCAACTTTTGATTCAGGGAATCCTGCATCTTCATAAACTTGTTTAGAAAGATTTTCTCTTTTCCCTGCTAGAACAATTTGTGAATATCCATTAATGCTGTCAATTATGTTATCAAGTTCAGGAAAATGAAGTCCATACCATTCTCGAATCCTAGAACTCATTCCATTGATGATCTTATCTGTCTCATCAAGTGTGTTAATTGCCTGAATAATATGCAGATCTGGGCTTTCTGAAATTTCCGAAACCTTTGATGAGGAAAGATTGATTGCAAAATCCCTCAATTTTGTCATTGCGTCACCTTCGTCTTTTGCAAACCCTGCTTCAACCAAGATCTTTGGTTTGGAAGACTGAACATAGGAAATTTCTTTTGCATCCATCAATTGTGAATCAATTGATTTCTTTTTTAATATGGATAACAATGATTGGTCACTGACCATTACCTCTATTTTTATTCTGGAAAGAAATTTTACTAAATCGCTTAACCTTGATTCCCCTTTTTTCACGAAAACAAAATCTTCAGAAGGATTTGAAAAAGGAAAAACCTCCAAACACTTTTTGTCTTCAAATACAGCAATACCAAGTTCAGTTAGAATAACAGAATGCACGTCTAGATGATTTCCTTAGGGTACTAAAAAACGTACCAGCTATTCGTACTGTAATTAACTGTTATATGAGAACGTTTTGATATGAGTAAAAGTGAAACCAAGTCTTTCTACCTCAATAGGACCAATAAAGCTAGAACGACCAACAATGCTTGCCTCAGGCATTTTAGGAATTTCACTTGATGTTTTCAATCGTCTTTATAGAGCAGGAGTTGGCGCAGTAGTCACCAAATCATTAAGTAAAGAACCTTGGGAAGGTTATCCTAACCCAACAATTTTTAGTGTAAAGGGCGGAGGATGGTTAAACGCCGTAGGTCTTTCAAATCCAGGAGCTGAATACTTTGCAAAAATGATTCCATCGGACAATAAAATTCCCATAATTGTATCACTTGTTGGTTCAATTGAAGAAGACTTTGAATTTATGATAAAAAAATTTGCCAATTCAAAAATTTTAGGGTATGAATTGAATCTATCTTGTCCTCATGTAGCAAAAGTTGGCCTTGAAGTAGGCGATGATCCAGAATTAGTTAAAAAAATTGTAAAAAAAGTTAAAACAACAACTAATTTGCCAATAATTGCAAAGGTTGGTCTAGGAACGACACATTATCTTGATACAGTAAAAGCTGCTTGTGAGGCAGGAATTGACGCAATTACTGCAATTAACACATTACGAGCAATGGCAATTGATGTTGAAACAGAACGTCCAATACTTAGTAACAAGATAGGCGGATTGTCAGGTTCTCCAATAAAACCAATAGCTGTACGATGTGTATATGAAATATCCAAACAATATGAAATTCCAATAATTGGATGCGGTGGTATCTCGGACTGGGAAGATGCTGTAGAATTTATTCTTGCAGGAGCATCTGCAGTACAGATAGGAAGTGCTGTTGGTGATAATTGGATTCAAGTTTTTGATGAGATAAATAAAGGAATACTTTACTATATGGAAAAAAAGAAATTTACAAATATTCAGGAGATGGTCGGACGTTCAAAGAGATTTTAATCGACCTACAATTTGCAAAATTGAAAACGTAATTGATGAGACTCCAACTGTTAGGACTTTAATTTTTTCTGATGAAGTATTAGCTAAGGCTCTTCCAGGACAATTTGCCATGGTTTGGGTACCTGGAGTTAATGAATTACCAATGAGTATTATGATTTCCAAAGAAAGAGAAAAAGCAGCTTTTACCATAAGAAAACATGGTGTTGCATCAACTGCTTTGTATAATGTTGGGATAGGCAAACAAATTGGTGTAAGGGGTCCTTATGGGAATTCCTTTGAAATAAAAAAAGGCAAATTATTACTCGTCGGAGGCGGTACGGGCCTTGTTCCACTCATGAGAATGTTAACTAATGTTGGTCCAAATGATGAGGTTACATTACTAATGGGAGCAAGTACAAAAAACGAAGTTTTTTTTGAAGATTTTGCAAAAACCTTACTTCAAAAAAACAAACATGAAGTAATTGTTACAACTGATGATGGTACATATGGTAAAAAAGGGTTAGTCACAGATGTTTTAGAAGATTTATTGCAAAAAACAAAATTCGATGCCGTCTATACTTGTGGACCAGAATTGATGATGTCAAAAACAGTACAATATGCTACATCTAAGGGAATATTTGTTCAAGCCAGCCTTGAGCGAATGATGAAGTGTGGAATTGGAATTTGCGGGAGCTGTTGTGTAAATGAAGACCTTGTATGCCGAGATGGAACAATATTTGAGGGCAAACACCTCTTATCTAATAGTGAATTTGGTCAATCACACAGGAGCAAGTCAGGAATTCTTGAGAATTACTAGCGCTTAACCCAGTAAGACTTAAAATAAATTAAAAAACAAGGCCTCTGAAGGGTTAGTAAATTGGGATATCCAAAGATCGTTTTAACTGCAGATCGAACTTTAATGTCACCTTATCGTGGAATCTCTTTGGCAACATTTTTTGGATGTGCACCAGCTATAGACCCAAATAGATCCAAATCCGACTTTTGGTATAAAATTCTTGGACAACAGGTCACACCTAAGATTCTGTTTGATTTTATCTGTAATTACATTCCTCATACTAATGGAGTTGCAAATTATGCTCCGTATGGTTTACGTAAAGTAGAAGCTGGTCTGTTACGTGATGGCTTCAAACGTGATGAAGTAGTTGTTGCACATCCAAACCACATTGAAAAATTTATTGGACCTGAAACTCAGGTAGTTGGTACCTATGAAATGGATCCACTAGGGATGGGTCCTGTAACTATGACATTCACTGCTGGACGAAAACAAATGTCCTATGATGAATATTACTGTAGAGACCTTCATCGGCGCATTGATGCTGCAAAGAAAAAAAACGGTAGTAACGCAAAGGTTGTTGTAGGAGGTTCTGGAACATGGCAGTACAATTATGATCCAGAAAAAATCTCTGAATATGGTGTGTATGCATTATTAGAGGGTGAACTAGGTGGTATTGCCCCTGAGATAGACGGGCATGCAGGTCGCTTCTTTACTTATCTTATCAATGGTGAATTTGAAAACATGGATCCATTTAGAAAAAGAAGTGACTTTAAAGTAAATATCAAAGAATTCAAACGAGGTGATAAGACAATTCATGGAAGATTTGTAAATTTCTGGGATAGACCAGAACTTGATGATATTCCAGAAATTGTGGAACCAAGTATGCATGGAATGATTGAAGTAATGCGAGGATGCGGCCGTGGTTGCACGTTTTGTGACGTTACTTTAAGATCTTTGCGTTATTATCCTCCAGAAAAAGTCAAAAAAGAAATTGAAATAAACATGAAGAAGGGAGGTGCAAAATCTGCATGGGTACAAAGTGACGACATTTTTGTTTATGGTATGGATCCAAGAACAACAAAACAAATGGAGCCAAATAGAGAAGCCCTCGAAGAACTATTTACAGCTATAATGTCTACAGGAATTTCACATACAAACCCCACACATGGTACTCTGGCAGGAGCTATAGCAGATGAAAAATTAATTCCAAATATTTCAAAAATTATCAAAGCGGGACCCAATAATTACATCGGTATTCAATGTGGGCTTGAGACTGGTAGTCTTAGATTAATTGAAAAATATGCAGATCGAAAACTTGCTCCATATCGTCCTCAAGAATGGCACTGGGTGGTAAAAGAAGCCGTTAAGACATTTAATGAACATTATTGGATTCCTGCCTTTACATTGATAATGGGACTAGACAACGATGAAACTCCTGAAGATTCATGGGAAACAATACAACTTCTCAGTGAATTAGAACGAGAACAACCTGATGCGATGTTTACTACTACTGCACTCACCTTTGTACCAATAGGTTTGCTTGAAAAGTCAGAATTCTTCAATATTGGTACTAATCTTAGTCCTGCTCAACTTGGTGTTCTGTACAAAACTTGGCAACATAATTTCAAATATGGCATTAAAAAATTCATGACAAGAGCAGCAAGTAATAATTCACTTCAAAAATACGCCTTTAACCTACTTGCTAGAACCCTTGGCAGTGTTCCACTTGGAGCAATGGAACGACTAGCACGAAGGCGAGGGCCTGAACACGAAAGAGTCATCGAAACTATCAAAGTAAAATACTGGTAGTATTCTTTATCAAAAAGCATAAATTCAATCTAATAAAGAATACATTATGCCAACTCACGGTTCGCTTACTAAAGCAGGAAAGGTAAGAGGGCAGACCCCAAAGATAGAAGGACGTAAACGAGCTGGAACTCATGCTAGTTTAAGAAACAAAAGCAATTTTCATAAAAGACTTGTTTTGCAACGATTTCCTGGGCAAAACAAACCTGGACAAAGACGACGTCGAAGGTGATTTTATAATTACCGGTACTACTAATAGTGCTGTATAATACCGTTTGATGGGCAGGGAATGGAAGATTTACGATTAGATAGTCTTGAGGGAGTAGGCCCAGTTACCACAAAAAAACTAGCTGATGCTGGAGTTCATAATATTATGGATCTCATTGTTCGAGGACCAGTAGAAATTGCAGACCTCACCGGAATGGACAAGGAAACTGCAGAAAAAATAGTGAACAAAGCCCGTCAACAGCTAATTGAAGAGGGATTAATTGCACGAGATTTTGAAAGTGCAACTGATATTTACAAAAGAAGACAGGATATAGATAAAATTTCAACTGGCACTGATTGCCTTGATCTCTTACTTGATGGAGGACTTGAAACTCAAGCTCTTACCGAAGTTTATGGTGAATTTGCTTGCGGAAAAACCCAATTCTGTCACACCATGTGCGTACAGGTTCAAAAACCTAAAGATGAAGGAGGGTTAGAAGGGGGAACTTTGTATATTGATACTGAAAACACATTCAGACCAGAAAGAATCGTAACTATAGCAAAAGTTCATGGAATGGATCCAGAAAAGGTACTTGATAACATTATTGTGGCACGAGCATATAACAGCGCACATCAGATTCTAATCCTTGAAGAATCTGGACCAGTGATTAGAGAAAATAATATCAAATTAATTATTGTAGACTCTGCTGTAGGATTGTTTAGAGCAGAATATCTTGGTCGAGGAACTCTTGCTGCAAGACAACAAAAACTAAATCACTTTGTTCATCTCTTATCAAGAATTGCTGAAACATACAACTGTGCTGCTCTTGCAACAAACCAAGTTATGGCTTCTCCTGATGTATTCTTTGGAGACCCAACACGTCCTATAGGAGGAAATGTTGTAGCACATACAAGCACCTATAGAATTTACTTTAAAAAATCTGGCAAAAAGAGAATTGCAAGAATGGTTGATAGCCCACATCATCCAGAGCAAGAAGTAATCTTTGCCTTAACTGAAGCAGGAGTTGCTGATCCAGAAGAGGACACAAAGAAAAAGAAAACTGCTTTCAAAAAAGTAGAACCCAAAAAAGAAGAAATCTCTGCCTTAACTGAAGCAGGAGTTGCTGATCCAGAAGAGGGCACAAAGAAAAAGAACACTGCTTCCAAAAAAGTAGAACCAGAAAAAGAAGATACTGAAAACAAAAATACTGAGTAAATGTTAAATTAAGGACTACGGCTGCTAGTCAAGTATGACTACCTTTAGGACGTCTGGCCACTCTCATGGTTTTAGACACAAATCCAGGTCAGTTTTGACCAAAAAGGAACCTAGAGGAGTTTCCTTCTTACTTCAAGAATACAAAGAAGGTGATAGGGCTGTGGTAATAATTGATCCTAGACAACACAAGGCAATGCCCCACAGACGATATCATGGTAAGGTAGGAATAGTACGTAATGTAGGAAGAAGAGTAGTAACTTTGGATGTAAAACTAGGCAAAAAGACGAAAACCTTAATCACTAGATTAGACCATATCAAACCGTTTGGTGTATAATAAATGCAAGAGATAAAAAGTAAACAAGCTGTTTCTATTTCTGAAGTTAAAGAAATTTTAGAAAAACAAGATCTTGAAAAAATGGATCAAATCCAACGTTGGACCTATGATTATGTTACAAAGTTTACAAAGTTGGATGCAAAGTCAGCCAAAAAAATGAAACAAGAATTAGTAAAGGACTGTGGAATAACAGAAGAGGAAGCTGTCGAAATTGTAAACATTAGACCAACTACTTTGGCAGAGTTACGTTCTTTTACGTTTGGCTGGAAAAAACTAATTCTAGCTGAAACACTAGAAAAGATGCTCAAAATTATCAAGGAGTATTCGTAATTCCACAGGTGAAGAATTTGGAGAGGGGGTTTACCCAACCAAGAAAATACGAAGAGTACGCTTACGTATTGGATTTTGTAGAACGAGGAAAGTCATCCACAGTACGCGGACGTGAAGGAATAATGGTAACAGGAATTGGCGAGGACAGATTGACACTACTTGAAATTCTTGGCGTACCTGATTCTAGTTTTGAGGTGGGCGAAAGAATTTACATTGGAAAGGAAGGCAGAACCAAGGTTTTATCAGTATTAGGAAAAATGGTGTATCAAAAAATATCTAGTACAGCACAAAATGAACTAGAGGGAGTAGTAGAAATAATTGTAAATCAAAATGAAAAAAAATTCATAGATTACATAAACAACTGTCAACCTTTAACGCCGCGCATACATGCTTTGGAGTTAATTCCAGGAATTGGCAAAACGTACATGAAATTGATGCTAGAAGAGCGAGAAAAGAAAAAATTTGAAAGCTTTGAAGACTTGCAAAATAGAGTTGGTTTGAAAGAACCAATGAAACAAATTTGTAAACGAATTCTTGAAGAGATTACAGGGGACACAAGAATGAATCTCTTCGTAAAGCGATGAAGAAACGCCAAAGACTTGGCCAGCATTTTTTAGTTTCAGAAACAGTTGCAAAATCAATTGTTTTAGCTGCTGAAATTACAAAAAATGATGTTGTTTTAGAGATTGGAACAGGAAAAGGAATACTTGTTCCTCTACTATGTCAGCGAGCAAAAAAGGTAATTTCTATCGAGTCTGACTGGGAACTATACCAAACTGCACAAAAAAAATTCTCTGATCTGCCAAATCTTACATTAAAACATGGAGATGGCTTCAAAACCACTAATAGTTTTTCAGTTTTTGTTTCAAATCTGCCTTATTCAAAAAGCAGAAAGGCCTTTGAATGGTTGCTTCAGAAAAAATTTTCGCGAGCTATAGTAATGGTTCAAAAGGAATTTGCAGAGAAACTGTTTCTTAAGGGAAGGGATCGAAGATCAATTTCTGTTTTAGCAAATTATGGTGTAGATATAGAAAAAATAATGAATGTAAAAAAAATAAACTTTGTACCTCCACCTAAGGTTGATTCTACCG
>JADNRU010000006.1:0-8844 GCA_016276965.1 Nitrosopumilales archaeon
TAAAGGTAACATAGTAGAGTTTTGGTTACTTTACAACTTATTACCTTTTTTCACCTAATGTAATTAGGTAAGTATGACAAGAAATCAAAAAACCCAAAAAAAGAACGGCCAGTTAGTATCTCTAACCTTAGTTGGTGTATTTATGGCAGCAATAGTAGGATATATGGTGATTTTTGTCACCCCTATAGCAGGTGAAATACCTGTAGAATTTACAGAAGAGGTAGAGATATTGGCAGTTACTGAAAAAGGAGTCGTAGTTGAACCATCTACTGGAGTGCCAATGGTTACAGACAAGTATTCTGGCGAACCAGGAGATATTATCAAGGTAACATATACTGTTCCTGCGAAATATCTAGATGCAAAGATTAGACAAATGGCTAGTTTTGAAGCATTTCATCCTGACTCCTAAACCCTTTTTTTTTGAATCTCAAAATGATTTAACGAAATTAGAAAAGTAATTAAAAATTGGTTCAAATATGGTCTTTTTGATCATTGTGGCTAAATCCTGAATAACACGTAGTTGTTCCATTAGAACCGCATCTTTTTTTGTAAGCTGTTCGTTTAATTCTTCTATTTGTTTGTCTTTTTGCTCCAATTGTTCTTCTAATTCTAAAATCTTCTTAAGGTTTTGAGTTTCAGGCGATGATTTGATTACATTAGATTCGGATGTAAATGCATCCTGAGGAATTTGTGTTCCTGGTTCGACTGTTGTAAATTGAAATGTAGTAATTTCATGTAGATATTGCATTTCCAATTCATAAGTCTCGTCAACTTTGAAACTTTTTCTACCCTGTACATCTCTCAGATCAATGCTAACGGTATTAGTTCCGGGGACAAGACGTTCTGGAAATCCCATAATTTGTATGCCAGTTTCCTTATCAAAAATTGTTACCTGGACACGAAAATCACCATAGGAGGCAGTAGAAGATCCTGTAACAAATACTTGAAGGGTAAAAATACTATTAATCTCAGGAAATTGGTTTCCTTTAATGGTAATTGATTCTAAAGCAGCAAAAGCTTGATTTTGATTCAGTCCAACTGATAAAAATGCGATAATAATGAAAAAAATACCAAGTAATCCTAACAGTGTTCTCAAGTGATAATTCCTCTCTCTAATGTTTCAGTTAAGTAATGAGACATAATATTTTTCCGCTTTATTTTGTAATTTCCTTGACTTTCTTTGAAAGTTTTTCAAAGGTAGTTTTTACTTGATTATCTCTGTTGTTTGTACCTTCCCGATAGGCATTAATTTTTTTCATTTTTTGTTCTATCATTCGTTTTTGTTCTGAAATTCCAGAAGAACCTTCTGAAGTTCTATCACGAAGAGATGAATTTACACTTGTAGATTTTATGATGTTAGAAAGTACCTTAGAGTCAATACTTGTTCCTTTAATTGATTCTCTTAGTTCTGATGGAGTAATTTTTGATATTGGTTTTTTAGATAAATTTGCCAATTGTACTAGTTTGCCAACAACTTTATGTGCTGTTCTAAATGGAATTCCGTTTAGTACAAGTTTTTCTGCCAGGTCTAAGGCTATAAGATATCCAGATTCAGTTGCCTTTTTCATTTTGGATTTATTAACAGTAATTGTCATTAGCATTAATTTAATCACCAAAAGGGTACCTATCGCAGTTTTTGATGTGGACCATATTGAGGATTTGATTTGTTGTAAATCACGACTATATCCTGTTGAAAGACCTTTGAGTGTAGTCAGTATGGATGTAAGATTTCCAATTATTTCAGCTGTTTTTCCCCTAGTAAGTTCTAGCATGTCAGGATTTTTCTTTTGTGGCATCACACTTGATGGGGATGTAAATTCATCTGAGAGCTCAATAAAAGAAAACTCTAATGTCGACCATATTGAAAAATCTTCAGCAATCCTACTAAGATTTGTCATTAGTATTGCTACTGCTGCAACATATTCTGCAACAAAGTCCCTAGCACTGGTAGCATCAATAGAGTTTTCTACTATTCCAGAAAAGCCAAGCATTTTTGCAGTACTTTGCCTATCTATAGGAATGCTAGTTCCACCAACAGGTCCTGCACCTAATGGACTCTGATTTACCCTTCCATATGTAACATAAAGTCTGTCAAGGTCTCTAAACAATGCATCAGCATATGCTAGAAGATAGTGAGAAAAAAATCCCACCTGGGCTTGTTGAAGATGAGTGTAAAGTGGCATTACAGTAGTTTGATGGGGTTTTGCTAGTGATACTAGGGCTTCAATAGTATCTAGTAAACATTGGCATAAGACGTTAATGTCATCTCGAATTTTCATTCTAATATCTAATGAGACTTGGTCATTTCTTGAGCGAGCAGTATGCATCTTTCCACCGCTTGCAAGCCCTGCTTTTTTGATTACAAGTGACTCAATTAATTCGTGAATGTCTTCTACGTCTGATTTTTTTTCAAATTTTTCTTTTTTTAGGCTTTCTAGTGCCAAAAGAATTTTTTTTGCATCATTTTTTGTAATGATTTTGTTTTCGTAAAGCATAATGGTGTGTGCTTGGCTACCAACAATGTCGTAAAACGCAATTTCTACATCTTCAGAAATTGATGAAACATAATCTAATGTAATTTCATGTAAATTATTTCCAAGTCTTGAGCGATACATCATCATTGGATTTAGAATGGTTATATATAGAATCAACGCTTTTAGGCCTATGACTCAGGACGTCAAACAGCTTCGGGTAAAAATTTTCGATGAATTATCAAAAATAGTGGATCCAGAAATTAACACAACAATTACTGAGTTAGAATTAGTTGACGAAGTTGACATTAGTGATTCTACCGTTAAAGTTGATTTACATCTTACAAGTCCATTCTGTCCAGCTGTTTTTGGATTTAAGATATGTCAAGATGTTCATGATAATCTTTTGAAAATTGATGGCGTAAACGATGTTAAAGTAAATGTTTCAAATCATTTTATGGCTGAACAAATTAACAATCAAGTAAATAACAGTCCCAATCCAAAAAAACCAAAGTAATTAACTTCTAAATCCTAGTAAATATCCTCTAAGAAGTTGAATTCCCATTGCGGGATCAACACCTTTGGGACATACTTGACTGCATGAACCAGCAAAGTGACATCTCCATATTCCGTGAGAATCATCAATAATTTTTAGTCTGTCCTTTTTTCCCTTGTCCCTAGTATCTGCAATATAGCGATAAGCCTGAGCAAGAGCTTGTGGACCAACAAATGAAGAATCTGTAGCCATAGTTGGACATACTGAATTACACAAACCGCATTTTATGCAATTTGAAAACTGGATGTATTTTTCTACTTCTTCAGGAGTTTGTAAAAATTCTTTTGTTCCGGGAGTAATTTCTGAATCTTCTCTTATTATGTAAGGTTTTATTTTTTTGTGAGTTGAAAACATTCTTTCAAAACCTACTACCAAATCCCTAATGATTGGAAAATTATTCATTGGTTCAACTGTTATTACATCTGAATTAAGTTCGATAATTTTTGTAAAGCAAGCAAGAGCTGGTCTACCATTAATTTTCATTCCGCAAGAACCGCATGATGCTTGTCTGCATGAATAACGAACACCAATTGAATGATCAAGATTTTGTTTCACATGTAATATTGCATCCAGCACAGTGGTCCATTTTTGGTAGGGAACTTTAAAATCAATAAATTTTGGTGAGCTTTCTTTTTTTGGATTAAATTTAGAAATTCTTAATGTTACATATTTTGATGCAGGAATAGAAGTTGGTTTTGAAATTTGTGTACTCTGAGCAGCCATTTTTAGGTCATCCCCATACTAGTTAGAAAAATGGTACGTGAACCATAGAGTATTACTAATGCCATTGCTCCAATACAACCATAAGTAACTGATTTTTCAAATGACCTTCCTTGTTTTAGCTCAATAAGGATAACCCTAAGACCGTTGAATCCATGTATTGAAAGCAGAATCAAGATTATCTCCAACATTCCAGCGTAAGGCAAGAACTGATAGTTAGCTATTACACTTTCATATTCTAAAGACTCTGCAAAGTTTTGTGTTAGTCTAAACAAAACATGAACTGCAACTAGAGCTACTGCAGCTAAGGCCGTTCCATAATGAATTTTCATTATTACACTTTCTCTCATTTCATTCACCAAACATTACTGCAAGACCATACATCATAGCAATTGCAGCTAACACAATAGAAGAGTAAATTGCAATTTTGTGTCGCGCATTTTGTGATGGGGGTTTGTAAGGATAATCTAACCTTCCTGGTGTGCCAACACCTATTCCTCCATGCCCCAACATTACTCGAATACCATTAACAGTATGAAAAACACACATTCCAATAACAAGGGCTAAAATAATATGCCCTCCAGTAGTTTGTGTTAAAGCTAACATTTCATCCCAGGCAACTTTTCCTTGAAGAATACTACTAGTTTCTGCAATATGGGCAACAAAATATACAAGAAGCCCAAGACCTGTTAGTCTCATTAACAAATAGGCAACCCTTTCGATTCCATAACGGGTAGGATTTGCCATTCCTTTGATTCCTTCTTTGTTTTCTTCGACTCTGGTCATCTAGTATTTTCTCTCCACAGGTTTGTAAGTAGTTATTGTAACAGGATGTTTTTTCATTATTGGTTCCTTTGGATCATAATAAGCAAGGGTATGATGGAGGAAATTTGAATCATCTCTTGTAGGATAATCTGTTCTGGCATGACCTCCACGTGATTCTTTTCTATTAATAGCTCCAATTAGAACAACCTCAGCTACTCTAAACATAGAATCAAGCTCCATAACGTTTGTAAAGTTTGTGTTGTATTCCTTTGCTTTATCATCAACATGCTTCCAAGCTTTATTTTTTAATTCCCTTATTTTTTTGAGGCCTTCTACTAATCCAGCTTCATTTCTGTAAACATGTGCCTTGTCAGTTAAAGTGTCTGTCAATTGTTGTCTGATTTCGTATGGATTTACATCACCATTTCCGCGAAATATTCCATCGTAGATTCTTTTTGATTCTGCTTCAACTAAATGATGAGGAAAAGGCGTTGTGATTTGAGTTTTTTGTATATAATCTACTGCGAGTTCTCCAGTAATTCGTCCCCATACAATACATTCTGAAGTAGAGTTTGCACCTAATCTGTTTGCCCCATGTGTACTATTACAAGCAGCTTCTCCTGCAGCCCACACTCCCTGAAGCTCAGTTGCTCCATCAATATTGGTATGAATTCCACCCATCATATAATGACATACAGGTCTAACATCAAGAAGTTCTTGGGAAGGATCCAATCCAGAAAATTTTATTGAAATTTCTCGAATTGCTCCTAGTTTTTCTTTGATTAATGAATCTCCCAAATGTCTGAGATCCAATTTAAGACATCTTACACCTGTTTCGTGGTCAAATCCTCTTCCATCATTCATTTCAGTCATCATGGCCCGACAAACAATATCTCTAGGTGCTAGTTCCATTTTCCCTGCCGCGTATTTTTTCATGAATCTTTCTTCTTTGTTATTTAGAAGGTAACCTCCTTCTCCTCTTGCTCCTTCTGTTATCAAAATTCCTGATGGCAAAATACCTGTTGGATGAAACTGTACAAATTCCATATCTTTTAGTGCCATACCCGCTCGGTATGCCATGTCTAGACCATCAGGGGTTGAAGAAAGGGCATATGTAGAATAGCTGTATATACGACCCGCACCGCCAGTTGCAATTATCAGTGCTTTTCCCTTTATGGCCATGAAATTTCCACTTGATAGCTCAATTGCTGTAACTGCCAAAAATCTTTGCCCATCATGAATAATTGAAGTTGTAAACCATTCATTGAAAAATTCAATATTTTCAAACTTTTGACAAGTATCATACAATGTCTGCATTTCATAAAATCCGACCTTATCAGCAGCATAGGAAGCTCTTGCAAAACTATACCCACCAAACATCCTTTGTCCAATTTTACCATCTTTTCTTCGAGACCAGGGCATTCCCCAATGTTCTAGCTGATAGATTTCTTGTGGCATTTCCTTACAGAGTCGCACTACCACATCTTGGTCAGCTAAAAAATCGCTTCCCTTTATAGTGTCATAGATGTGTGATTCAATGGTATCACCTTCCTCTTCAAAAAGAACAGCTGCAGTTCCACCTTCAGCAGAAACAGAATGAGATCGCATTACTTGAACTTTAGAAATTACTGCAATCTTTAGCTTTGAACTTTTTTTTGCTGCAGCAATTGCAGCTCTTAGACCAGCAAGACCCGATCCAACAATAAGCAAATCATATTCAATAGAATCCACCATTTTCAGTCATCTAACCTCTAAGAATCGGTTAAATATGTATTCAAGATGTTCGAAGAAATTATTCATTATAAGCCTTAATATATATCGCTAGCGATATCGCTAGCGATGATTTCTGACTGGTTTCAAAGAGTTGGAAGTTCAGTTCCAAGAGGATTTTCAAGATATTTTATTCTCGATGTTCTCAAAAAAAGACCACATTCTGGCAAGGAGATAATTGATGCAGCGATAAAACAAAGTGATGGAATGTGGAAACCATCCCCTGGTTTAATCTATCCATTACTTGGGCGTTTACTTGATGAGGGGCTAATTGAAGAAACAAAATCAGGCAAACATCAAATTACAAGAAAAGGAAAATCTACTGTAGAGGATTTAGAATCAATTAGTGATATATTAAAAAAACAGATGGACGTAGTTTTGAGAATTGGGAGTGTAGGCAGATTCGTAGCCATGGATGTTTTAGAAAAAATCGCCTCTATGGGATCACTGTTAAGCTCAAATGTCTCAAATTTGACAAGGGAAGAAACTTCAAAATACAAGAAATTTCTCGAATCAGAACTTAAAAAAATTGAAAAACAATCAATCAAAAAGAAAGGAAGACATATCAAAATAGACTAATGTCAATATATAATTGGAATTATAGTCAAAATATTTCGATAACTAATTTTTTAGATCATTTTTAAGTGAGAAATAATGGTGGTCTGATCTCATTATATGCCCTAATGCCCAATTAGTTTGCCATACTCTGAGACTTTCCACCAAAAATTAATTTAAAAAATTTTCAAGGAATACATAGAACAATCAATATTTGATTAAGATCATACTTTATTGAATAACAAATTGGGCAAAGACCTTTATGAATTAAAAAAATAACGTGTACAATGGCAAATGTTTCAGTAAAAAAAACCATAAATGCACCTCCAAATGAGGTATGGAAAACTCTTAGCTCTTTTAGGGAAGTTGAAAAATACGTTCCACTGATTACAAAGTCCACAGTAGAAGGAGCAGGTGTTGGTGCCAAACGCACCTGTATAGTTTCAGGTAAGAGTGGAGAAGGGGAGATCAAAGAAGTCATCCAAAGTTTTGATAATGATGCAAAAACATTGAGTTACGCAATTACTAGTTCTACACTTCCAGTAGAAAATTATCTTGGAACAATGAAGGTTCATGATCTTGGAAATAATACCTGCGAAGTAGAATGGTCAGGCTCTTTTGAACCTAAGGGTATGCCTGAGGCAGAAGTTGTAAAAATGATCAATGATGTATATACTATGGGGCTTGAGGGTTTAAAAAAATTACATCAAGATTAACGTTTTTTTTTTCTAGCAAAAATAATATCTGAACACCACACCAAATCATAAATAATTCACAATAATTACTTTCTACATTGAAAAGCCTTAAGCAGATGTTAAAGAGTTCAAAACCCCTTGTAATTCCTGGTGTTTTTGATGCAATTGGTGCAAAGATTGCTCAAAAGGCTGGTTTTGATGCAATGTTTCAAACAGGCTATGGAACATCCGCTACATTATTTGGCATGCCAGATTATGGTTTTATTGGTTCCACTGAAACGGTAGAAAATGCACGAAGAATTTGTCGAGCAGTTTCAGTTCCAGTAATTGTTGATGCTGATACTGGTTATGGCAATGCTCTAAGTGTTTGGAAGCTTGTAAAGGAACTTGAAGCTGCGGGAGCATCTGGGATGTTTTTAGAAGATCAAAGATGGCCAAAAAGATGTGGACATATGCAAGGAAAAGAAGTTGTTCCAAAAGAAGAGTATGCTGAAAAATTACAATCTGCAATTGATGCAAGGAAAAGTAAAGACTTTGTAATAGTTGCAAGAACCGATGCAAGAGCCACTGAAGGATTAGACAAAGCAATAGAACGCGGCCTTTACTATAAAAAAATCGGAGCTGATGTAATTTTTGTTGAAGCACCTAAATCCATCCAAGAAATGAAAAAAATTGGAAAAAAAATCAAAGCCCCACTTGTTGCAAACATGATTGAAGGTGGTGCTACGCCAATAGTCTCTGCATCAACTCTAAATAAAATGGGATTCAAAATAATTCTTTATCCATTATCTGTATTATTTGCAAATACTTTTGCATCACTTCAAATTTTAAAAGAATTAAAGAAGGCTGGTACAACTTCCAAACTTAACAAAAAACTTGTAAGCTTTGATCAATTCAATGATATTGTAGAGTTGCCAAAGTTTAGAAAACTGGAAAGAAAATACAGTACTTCAGAATAAAATAAAAAATCCTGTAAAGAGTTTTACTTTCTCTTTACTTCGATATCTATAGTGGATACGTTTCTTGACTTGCCGTCCTTTGATTCTAGTACTTCAGAGTCTATTTTGATTTCTCCAATGATATACCCAGCGTTTTCAGTCTTTCTTGAGATTATCTGTGCTACATCTACTGCACGACCAATGCTCATTCCTCTCGCTTTGATTCGTACGGCAGATAAGTTTGCCAACTGAATCAGCGATGATGTAACATACGCCATTAGGGGTTTCTTACCAATGTATATTGTGTCTCTGTTACCAGATTCTCTCTTTGTTTCAGTAGATTGTGTCTGGGTTTCAGAAGACGGTTTCTGGGT
>JADNRU010000006.1:8849-46542 GCA_016276965.1 Nitrosopumilales archaeon
TTCAGTAGACGGTGTCTGGGTTTCAGTAGACGGTGTCTGGGTTTCAGTAGACGGTGTCTGGGTTTCAGTAGACGGTGTCTGGGTTTCAGTAGACGGTGGGTTTTCTGTCGACATGCGACTTATAGTGATTCGGGATAATTTAAATCTAAGATTGAGTAATTGTTTCAAAATATGGATTTACTGAAAATTTTTCCTTTCAAATTAAGCTATAATGGAAGAATTGAACATGTCATCAGATGATATTGATAAAATCTTAGAGTCTGGTTCTAAGGAAGAAAAAATCAAAAAATTAGAATCTTTAGCAAATTCAAATGATCCGAAAATAATTCTTAAAGTAATTTCAAAACTAGATGATCCTGACATTGAAGTAAGAGGAGAGGCTTTTAGCTCATTGGTGTTAAATGATAACAACATTTCAAATCATTTGATTGAAGCTCTAAAATCAGAAAGTAAAAACATCAGGGCTTTTTCAGCTCTAGTCCTTTCAAATAGGAGAAATGCTGAAGCAATTCCATCAATTATCAATCTAATAAAAGATCAAAGTTCAATGGTAAGAGCCTGCGCATTGGGCGCTTTAGGATTTTTGAGAGCACAGCAAGCTAGTAA
The DNA here is from genome assembly GCA_016276965.1 of Nitrosopumilales archaeon. GTDB lineage: Archaea > Thermoproteota > Nitrososphaeria > Nitrososphaerales > Nitrosopumilaceae > CSP1-1. Next base: position 9,456 of record JADNRU010000006.1, read on the forward strand.
AGCAATCCATAGTTGTTTTGCAGATTCTGATTTAGAAGTAAAAAAGAGTGCCCTAAAAGCTGCTATAGATATTGGAGATAAGTTGTCTGCAGATACACTAAAAGAATTTAAAAAAGAAAATGATCCGGAGTTAGAAAATTTAATTGTTCAAGCAGAACAAAATTAAGTTTAACCGTATGATTCGAATTTCACTTCAAAACTTCCGTCTTCACGTTTATCCTGCATTGTGACAAAGCCTTGTGGTGTCATAAAGTCCATTACTCCATCAATGGTTCCTTGCCAACCGCAGATGTAAAACATTGTATTGTCTTTTGTGATTTTTTCGCCAACCATTTCTTCTAATGTGGATATTCCTCCCGCTTTTGGTTTTAGGAAACTCTCAACTCGTCCTTTATTACCGCTCCAAGATCGGTTAAACCATTCTTTTGGCCTACTAATAGACGCTCGATAAGTAAAATTCCACTTGTCCTTTCCTCTATCAATACTCTCAGTATCGAATGCCGTAAGCTCTTTCTGGTAACTGAGCTCATCCATATAGCTTGAACCATGTAGGCATATAATTTCTCTTTTATCACCCACATCATGCAGATGTCGAGTAAAGCTTACAAATGGGGCAATTCCTGTACCACCACTAACCATTACGATTCTTCTTTCGTCTTTTCTACCATCATGTAATTTATCATTAATTGTTAAAGCATCTCCCACTGGGTTTGTCCAAAATATGGGATCTCCTTCACTTAAATAAAATAACTCTGTAGTAACACGACCCGGTAAAGGCTTTCGAACCCATCTTACTACAAATTCAAAATACTTTTTGTTCTCTGGATGGGAGGCAATAGAATATGCTCTGCGAATAAGCCTATGATTTTCAGCTACTATTGGTAAACCAAGAGTAAGGAATTGACCAGCTTCGTATTCTGGTATAATACCATCATTTGGAACAAATCTGAAAATGATAAGATCTTCTTTGAGTAACTCAATATATGAAATGGCTGCTTTGTGATCAACTACCATGCAAGATATTTGTTCGCTACTTTAGTAAAAATATTTCCGTTTGATTCTAATCACAGAAAATTCGTTTTAGAACGTGCTTATATTATCCTAAAAATCTCGAAACTCTACTAGCCAATTTCATTTTTGTGAACTTTTCCTATCATCAGTTAACAAAAACCAACAAATTTTAAAGATCTTACAAAAAGTTTTCATGATCTCAATTTAAGCACAAACATATCTTAAAACCTTAAAATTTAACATGATTCAGGTAATGATATTGGTTAAGGAAAGTACCGGGAAAAAACCCAAAAAGAAACAGGGAAGACCAAAAGCTGCAAAGAGCAAGCCTAAGGTAAAAGCTCCAAAAGAAAAACCAACACAAACTTCATTTTCTAAAGCCTCTTTAACATCAGCAGAAAAAGATGTTGCAGCAAAATTAAAAACGCTAAGAGCAGCTGCAGAAGAAGCAGCAGAAAAAGAATACAAAGCAGCAGAAGCAGAAGCAGTAACACCTGAAGCAACTCAATCATTTACAAATAAACGCGGACTAGACCTGATTTTTAGACGAGAAATGGGAGAACCTGAATTTTGGCTAGAAAAAAATAACCGAGGTCCACTATCAGTTGTACTTTCACCCGCTGAAGAAGCAGCGATTTCAAGAAAAGTAGAGATTCCAGCAGATCAGACTCCGAAATACAGACCAGAACATATACTTAGTGCTGAATTTGGTGGAACTTCAAGTTATGAAATAGGAATTAAAAATCAAAGAGAGGAAATAGAACAAAGACTGATACGATTAAAAAATGATCCAAATGCTAGTGCTCAGGAAATTAATTTAGCAGAAGAAGATCTAAAAACTCTTGATTATCTATATGAGAATTTTTATGTTGGCATGAATGTTTTCCGTACAGCAAAAGGTGGTAGAGCCAAACTTCGGGTTTAAATGGTGATATCAAATGAGTAATAAGAATTTTGAAATAATTAATGCAAGAGTTACATTCAAAAATATGCCAATTCATAAGATAGAAAAATTTTCTTTCAAAGATATCACATTAGCATATGAAGCTTTTAAGAAAATTTCTAATGTTTCAGAATGTTTAATCATTCAAAATGCTTTCAGGGTTGAAGTCTTTTTTGTGGTTAATCTTGAAACAGGAGAAATACCAGATGTAAGGAGGACTGAAGGAAAAACCCTTACTTTAAATAAAATTGAAGAAACTTGGGAATCATTAACAGAACTAGGAGTACATGACGTAGACCATTTTGACCAAACTCTTGAGGTGTATAAGAATACTGATGTTTACCTTCATCTGTTAAGACTAGCTACAGGTTTGGACTCAATTATTGTAGGAAGAAAAGAAATTCTTGATGAAATAAAAGATTCAATTTCAAGTGCTAAACAAGCCCAAGTATTTGGTAAAATATTGGATAAATTGTTTGAAAGTTCTATACGAATTGGAACTAAAATTAGAGATTCTACTGGAATTGGTAAAGAAATAATATCAATTGGTGATATTGCTATCAAAACAACTGAGGAAAAAACAGGAATTGGTGGAAAACATGTTCTCCTAATAGGCACAGGTGAAACCGCAGCAATGGTTGCTAAATCTCTTAATCAAAAAAACTATGCATTTGATGTTACCAGTAGAATCATTGAACGAGCCACTAGTTTTTCTAAACTATTGGGGGGAACACCATTAAAATTTGAAGATGTTTTAGCAGGATTCGACAAATTTGACATAATATTTGTTGCAACTACGGCAGATTATTTCGTAATTAATTATGACATACTAAGAATAATTATGGAAAATAAAAAGAAAGGGACATTATTAATAGATGTATCAGATCCCAGAGCAGTTGATGAGAAAGTCTCAAAGTTTCCTGGCATGAAATTAATGTTTAGAGATCAAATTTCTGAGTTGGTTGAAGAAAATGAGCAAACTAGAATGAATAAGATTCCTGATGTAGAAAAAATGATTAGTAAAGAAGTTCCAATTATTGAGGCATTAATGAAACGGCTTGATCCAGAACTTATAGCTTAAGATGGATTTGCCATCGTAAATTCCTTAAGAAAAAAAATTTCAGAATAAAATAACTTGAATTGTTTTATTTTTGAATGATTTAGTATGATTTTAAATCTTTAAAAATTAAGTTTAACCGTATGATTCGAATTTCACTTCAAAACTTCCGTCTTCACGTTTATTCTGTTGTGTGAGAAAGCCTTTTGGTTTTAAGAAGTCAAGAACTCCATCAATTGTTCCTTGCCAACCGCAGACATAAAACATTGTGTTTTCTTTGGTAACTTTATCTCCTATTAGTTCCTCTAAGGGTGACTTTTCCCCTTCTTTAGGTCTCAAAAATGTCTCAACTCTTCCTAATTGTTCTCCCCAAGACCTGTTAAACCATTCTTGTGGACGACTAATTGAAGCTCTGTATTTAAAGTTCCATTTGTCTTTTCCTCCATCAAGGCTTTCATATTCTAAACCTGTTAAGACGTCTCTGTAACTGAGCTCATCTACATAACTTGCACCATGAAGAACTAAAATTTCTCTTTTATCTCCAACATCATGAAGGTGTTGAGCAAAGCTAACAAATGGCGCAAGTCCTGTACCACCACCTATACATACAATTCTTCTTTTGTCTGGAGAACCATCGGGTAGTTTTTCATTTATAGAAAGAGCTGAACCGGCTGGTTTTATCCAACTAATCTCATCACCAACTTTTGCATTGAAGAGTAGTGTTGTTAAACGACCAGGAATAGGTTTTCGCACCCATCTGAGTAACAATTCTATATATTTTCTATTTTCTGGTTGTGATGCAATTGAATACGCTCTTCTGACAATCTTGTTATCTTCAATTGGGTTTGGCATTCCAATTGTTATGAATTGACCGGCTTTGTATTCTGGTACTTGGCCATCATTAGGAACTAATCGCATGATTAGAAGATCTTCTTTCATCAATTGGAGATAAGTAATAGTAGCTTTGTTATCTTCAACCACTCAATTAGTGTTACTAAAAGTGGTTAAATATCTTCTGTTAATTTCTCGCCAAATAATTTCATAACGCAGCTAAACGTTAATAACCAATCGTAAAAATCAAAAGCGGTCAGATTTTTTTTGTCTGATAAATTGGGCCGGTCGTCTAGACTGGTAGGATACGCCCTTGGCATGGGTGAGATCGAGGGTTCAAATCCCTCCCGGTCCATTACTATTTTTTTCTAAAAAAATAATACTGAATTCAATTTCCATAGTTCGGGGACGTAGGTCAGCTTGGTGGACTGCCAGCCTCGGGCGCTGGATGTCATGGGTTCAAGTCCCATCGTCCCCACATTAAATTAATTCAAACGTTCATTGAAATAGCCCAGCTGATTACATATCTCAATTGACAACTGGTATCTTTCTTGCACATCTCAATCCTGTAACAAATGCTCATGTAGAAATAATTGAAGAATTAAAAAAGGAATCAAAAGTAAAAGTAATGCCAGTTATTTTTTTAAAAAATAGAACTGAGGTAAATAGTCAAAGTTTTCCGTTTAGTTTTGAAATTAGAAAAAAAATGCTCCAAGCTATGTTTGGTGATTCAATTTCAGTATCAAAAAATTATGCATTTTATGCACCATTTTTTAGGTATCTCCCCCCTGTACTATCCCCAATATCTTGGAAATTAAAAAAACAAATTCTAGAGGGAATAGATGAAGATTATTTTACATACACTGGTGATAAAGTAGAAGGATATATGCTCAAAATTTATGGGCTTAAACCAAAAATTGGTAATAGAAGGTTACTATCTGCCGCCTCTGTAAAAAATAGAATGTATGATGCCGCTAAGGGCAAAAATACCAATTGGCAGGAGGATGTACCAGAAAAAGTTGTTGAGATCATTAATCAAAATTGGGATATAATTGAAAAATATGCTAACATGGAGGACAAAACAACAAAAGTTGCTGGAATGAAATTCCCACAGGATGGATACTGGTCCAAATAGATTAATTATAGATGGTTTCTCATGTTTTTTTGTGAAATTTTCTCTGTCAAAATTTGTATGGTTTGATGGAAAATTTGTTCCATCAAGTAAAGCCCAAGTTCCTGTAACTACTCATGCGATTCATTACGGAACATCAATTTTTGAAGGAATTCGTGCTTATTGGGATTCAAAGAATCTTTTTGTTTTCAGATTAGATGATCATATCAAAAGGTTCAGAAATTCCGGAAAATATTATTCCATCTCTCTGAATTTTTCCAATAAACAGGTAGCAAATGCAATTATCAACCTTTGCAAAAAAAATAAAATGAAACGCTCGTGCTATATCAGACCCTTCTACTTTGTTGGCCAATATGGAATTAATTTACACGTAACTGAAAAAGCCCCAACTAATCTTGCAATCTTCATGTTTCCTTTTGGAGATTTATTTGATAAAAAAGGAATTACTGCAGGGATTTCTTCATGGAGAAAATTTAGTGGTTCTTCCACTCCAACTCAAGCAAAAATGGGCGGAAATTATCTAAACTCAATTATTGCAACTCAAGAATCAAAGCGGAATGGTTACGATGAAGCAATTCTCTTAGATAAAAAAGGAAACCTAAGTGAAGCTCCTGGAGAAAACATCTTTTTAGTAAAAAATGAAGAACTAATCACTCCACCACTTAGTTCATCTGCACTCAAAGGAATAACTAGAGATACAGTTTTCGAATTAGCTAAAGATAGTGGTTATGAAGTTTCAATTAGAGAAATTTCAAGAAGTGAATTGTATGTAGCTGATGAAGTTTTCCTCTCAGGAACTGCTGCTGAGATTACTCCGATAATTCGAGTTGATCGTCAAAAGGTTGGAACTGGAAAGATGGGAAAAATAACAAAGGAGTTAATGTCTGACTATACAGATGTAGTAATGAACAGAAATGAAAAATATTCCCATTGGTTAAGTGCGGTGTATTAAATTGAAAGTTGTACAAATAGGAACAGGGGGGTGGGGGAAAAACCATACAAGAATTCTTTCACAGTTAGGTGTACTTGGTGCAGTATGTGATGCAAACAAAGAAAGAGCAAAAGAATATGGTGAAAAATATTCTGTAAATTATTATGAATCAATTGATAATTTACTAACTTCTGAGGATTTTGATGTTGCTTTTATCTGTACACCAACATCAACACATTCCAAAATTGCAACTCAACTATTAGAAGAAAAAAAGAATGTATTCGTCGAAAAACCAATGACATATCTTTCTGAAGAAGGCGATGATCTTCTTCAACTTGCAGAGAAAAACAAGGTACTTTTAACTTGTGGATATATTGAACGATTCAATCCAGCTGTGGATTTAGTAAAAGATTTTGTTAAATCAAAAAAATATGGCGATCTTGTTATGCTTGAATTTCATCGTGAAAACAGGATGCCGCTTCACATCAAAGATGTGGGAATAATTTATGATACTTCCGTTCACGACATAGATACTGCCATGTGGTTGTTTGATGATACACCTGATGTAGTATTTGCTAGATCAGGAAAAATAAAACATGAACATGAAGATTTTGCAACAATTATGCTAGGATTTAAAGAAAACAAAGTGGCTATAATCTCATCTAATTGGATTACTCCCACACGTGTACGAAATTTTAATGCAGTTTGCACCGAAGGAATAATTTCATCAGATTTCATCTCCCAAGAAGTAAAAATTGAAACCCATGATGATACAGAAATTCCAAGAAAAGAAAAACAAGAACCATTGCTCTTAGAGATAAAGAATTTTCTAGGTGCAGTAGAAGGAAAAAATGAATTAACAGTAAAACCTCAACAAGCCGTCAATGTTACAAAAGTTGCCGAAGCATCACTTTTATCTAGCCAAAAAGGTACTCCAATTTATCTAGATTTAAAATGAATAAAAAAATGTTGGATATACTTGCCTGCCCAATAGACAAGCATCACCCACTTGAAATTTTTGAATCAAAAACTAAAGACGATTTAGTGGTAGAGGGAGCCCTCTATTGCACTGATTGTTCTAGATTTTTCCCAATAATAGAGGAAATTCCCATAATGTTACCTGATGAACTAAGAGACAAAAAGCAAGAGATGGATTTTTTAAAAAACAATCAAGAAAGCTTGCCTGAAAAAATAATCAAACAAGCATCACCTTGGCATTTGTGATTTCTTTTGGTTACTAATTTCATTTCAGAAAAAGCAAAGATTGGAAAAAATGTAAAAATTTGGCATTTTACTTATGTCGGAGATAATACTGAAATAGCTGACAACGTGAAAATTGGATCTCTAGTTCACATTGATTATAACGTTAAGATTGGCGAGAACTCTATGATTGAAGGTGCAGTTTACATTCCTCCGTTATCAAGAATAGGTAAAAATGTCTTCATTGGTCCCGCTGCAGCATTAACTAACGATCCTTATCCACCCAGTATCAAAATGATTGGGGTAACTATTGAGGATGGAGCAATAATTGGTTCCCGAGCCGTAATTAAAGCAGGCGTAACAGTTGGAAAAAACAGTGTAGTAGCTATGGGAGCAGTAGTTACAAAGAATGTTCCTGATAACACTGTAGTAGTAGGAGTTCCAGCAAAGGAAAAATATTCACGAGAAGAGTATGATAAAAAAAGAAAGAATTGGATCGATAGCTAATCTTTTAGCTCAGTTTCAAAGATCCAGTTTTTGATTTTTGTAAGAATAAAAATCCAAGCTACTACTAATCCAAACGCAACAATTGCTTTAATCCCCGAAGAAAGAATCTGGTCAAATTCTCCATATCCAGAAATTGAAATAGGGGCCAAAATTAAAATTGAAATTCCACCTCCTAGAATAATCAAAATCCACATGACAAAGATGAATGTATAAACTGATGATCCTTTCATAAAGAAACACCCATCAAAAATGCTGTAAGTATTGCAAGAAATCCTGAAAATACTGTTAGCTTAAAGATTACAGAACCTATCTCTTTTTCAGTCAGTGGACCTCCAGCAAGAATTAATCTTACCAAAGTTACACTGGCATCCTTATCAGCTGTTGCTTTTAACTTGTAGTCGTCTGTGAGTACAACAGGTTTTGATTTTATTTCTCTGTGCTCTACGATTCTTTTCATACTTGATAAAAACAAAAATGAATTGATGATTGCAGGTCCCAAAGCAACTGCTGCAATAACTTCAACTTCCCCTACAATCGCAATTGCACCATACATGGCTCCAAGAGTTAACGCTCCGGAATCACCTGGAAATATCTTACAGGGAAATTTATGATATTTGTAAAAAGCTAGCGAGACAAATACTAGCGAAAGAGATGCAATTGCAATTTCATAATTTTCTAAAATAATTAATGAAATTGTTAATGCAGAACTTGCAATAACCATAAATCCACTGGCTACACCATTTAGCACATCAATTGAATTGATAGTGTTTCCAGTAATTGGAATCATAAAAATTGCAACAACTATATACAATAATGGAATTTTTACTGCGCCAAAAAGTGGAAAGGCAAGATCAGTATCATAAGCACCAAGTAAAATTATTGGAACAACAGTTAGGGCAAGAGCTAATGGTTTGAACCAGCCGCCCATAACTTTTTTGTCATCGACAAGTCCCACAAAGAATGCTAAAATTGTTGTAATCACAATTGCAGAAATTTCTACCCGGACAATTGGCATTAAAACGTAAAGTGCCATTTCTGATGCGACAATCCCAGAAATAATGGCAGGTCCTCCGGGTCTTGCAACCATTGCTCCACCCTTTCGATGATAATCTTTGACCGTTAGATTTCGTTTTTCTAGAAATTTAATCAATAAAGGTGTGAAAAAATAAACTGTAAAAAACGCAATAGCTGAAACAAGTACTGCTGCTATGATTTGATCTTGCAATTATCTACCTTTTCGTAGTTGGGACTTTATGTTATCTGCCAGTGTCGAACCAATTTTATCAATTTCTGCTAATTTTTTAACTGGAATTTTTGAGAGGTCTTCAAGATTCTTTACCCCATTTTTGTACAATATTCGGGCACGAATTCGTCCAATTCCTTTGATTTTTACCAGATCAACTAATTCTTCTCTTATACCATAAATTATTCTTCTTCGCAGAATGTCAAGTTCTTCGAGTAAATCAACACGATTGCTTTGCTTTGTTAATTCCCGAAGGCAATGAACAAGCCAATCTGCAGTTTCTACCATTCTGTGCATATCGCCAGATTGCATATTGAGATTATCTGAAAGTGAGATTTCTGATGATTCTGTGATCCATGATTGAAGTGCAAGTAAACTTCTGGAACAATCGTATTCGGAGATTGGTTCAATTAATTCTGATGAATAGTTTTCAAGTAAAAGACTCACCTTTTCATAATCTTTGTTTCGAAGTGAAAACTTGGGGAAAAATTCTTCGCAACTTGTAATTACATGCAAAAACCCAAGTGTATGTTTTCTTTCCTTTGAGACTTGTTCAATTGAATCTCTGAAAAAAGTTGCAGTAAGTGGATCAATGTATAATTTTGAAACTTTTTTTCCAAATTCTGTAGCAGCAAATCGTTCTTCTTTTTTTATGATCAGCTCTTCAGATAAAAGAAATTTTATTGCTATATCTATTCCAAATTTGATAGTTGGTTTTCTTGTTTGTAATCCACCTAGAGTTTGTAAAAAGAAATCTATTATCTGATCTTTTTTGATTCCAGGATTAGTTGCTATAAGACTCAAAATATGAGTTCGAAGTGACTTGTCATCTGTAATCTTTGATTCTATAGGTTCTGGTTCACCATTAATGTAATAATCAATTAATTCAGAACGGTTAGAATTACCAATTATTATAGCTTCACCAAAATCATCATATTGAGGTCTTCCTGCTCTTCCGCAAAGCTGTTTGTATTCAAGAATACTAATTGGCATGTTTATTCCAACACGTGAATTATATCTGTTTAAGCTTGAAATTACAACTCGTCTGGCAGGAAGATTAACACCTGCCCCCAGAGTTGGAGTTGCTGCAATTAATTTTATTTTCCCATTTCTAAATTCAGATTCAACTGTTTCTCTACAATTTTGATTAAGCCCTGCATGATGGAATGCAACTCCTTTTTTTACCAAAGTAGCAAGAGTTTTGATTAAATCTGTATGTTCATTGTTTGCGAGAATTTTTCTTGAAATTTTTTCAAGTTCTTTTATTTCTGATTTATCTAATGAAGTGGAAATTGCGTCAGCTGCCTTGGTAGCAAGTGAAGATGATCTAGTTCTGGTTTCAGCAAATAGTAAAGATTGTCCACCGTTTTTTACTGATTCTATGCCTAAATCTACAGGTTTTCCTCTAATGCTTGATTCAATTTCAAATTCTCTACCGTCATTCATGACTACAGAACCTGCATCATAGACTCCTTCAAAAAGAGGGACTGGTCGCCATTTATTTTCTACAAGTTTACACCCTAACCATTCTGATATCTCATCTGAGTTACTAATAGTAGCACTAAGCCCAAGAATTTGTGGTTTATTTTCTAGAAGTTTTAATTTTGTTAAAATGATCTCAAGAGTTGGTCCTCTGTCATCATCACCAATTAGATGAATCTCATCAGCTATTACCAAGCCAACATCGTCAACCCATTCAGAACCATGACGGATAATTGAATCCATTTTTTCATTTGTAAGAATTATGACATCACTGTTAACAAGATCCTTATCAACTGCTTCAAAATCTCCTGTTGAAATTTTAACTTTAATTTTTCTTTTAAAATCAATGGATTCTAATTTTTTGAATTCTGAAAATTTTTCTGCTGCCAAAGCTCTTAATGGACAGAGATAGACAATCTTGCCTTTGCTTTTTGAAAGATAATTTATCATCGAAAGAATTGCAATTAGTGTTTTTCCACTAGCTGTTGGAGCAGAAATTAAAAGACTTTTTCCGTGAAGTAAACCAGCTTTGATACTATCTTCTTGTGGAGGATAAAGTTCTGTATAACCTTCTTTTTTTAAAAAGTCAATTGCTGCTTTAAATAGATTTAGCTCAGATATTTTCATACTCGGTTATAATGACCGGGTTTAGATTCATAAATAGATGCCTCACGAAGCATCTTTCTAATGTAGTTTCTAGCTTCCTCTTCTGTGAATTTACCTGTTTTCATAAGTTCCTGTGTGAACAGCTTTTCCTCTACGGCGGTTTTATTTTCACCTTCAAGTGATTTTAGTACATCCATAAAGAGCTGCATTTTTGAAATTTCACTGTGTGCTCTGCCCTGTAAAACACCTAGGTCTACTTTTCCGGTATTGACATCAACACCTGCATCCTGTAACATACTTTGGATTAGAAAAATTGCCCTTTCTGCATCTTCGGCTTCTACTTGGTTTTTCATTAAGAGTCGTGCTCGAGCAGTTGCGAGTCTAATCAATCCTTCTAATTGTCTAGGAGTAACCGTAATCATGTCTTCAGAATCAACGTTTCTCATTTTCATGTAGTATTCGAGAATTTTTTCTTCAGCTTCTTTTGTAAGGACCGGTTTGAGTCTCTTTGAATATGCTAAATATTTTGTTAAAATATCTGCATCAATTAATGAACGAGTCGCTGCTCCAGTTGGAGAATGTAAATTAATAATATGTTTTGCAATCTTTGTGTCTTTTTCTCTTGATGGTATGTCTCGTACAACGAAAATTAAATCAAATCTTGTTAATAGTGGTATTGGGAGATTGACATTTTCTGTTATGTTTTTGAAAGGATCATACTTTCCATACATTGGGTTTGCTGCAGCAAGAATGGATGTTCTTGCATTAAGAGTCGCCACTATTCCACCTTTTGCAATACTAGCTGTTTGTTGCTCCATTACTTCATGAAGTGCACTTCTGTCTTCAGGTTTCATTTTATCAAATTCATCTATACAGACTAGTCCTTGGTCCCCTAGAACCACTGCGCCTGCTTCTAACATCATTATTCCAGTTTTGTCACGAATTACTGCTGCAGTAAGACCAGCAGCTGTGGAACCACGACCAGATGTGTATAGCCCTCTTGGTGCAATCCTTGCACAAAACTTTAACATTTCACTTTTTGCAGTACCTGGATCTCCTACCAAAAAGATGTTAATATCACCTCTAATCTTTGTTCCATCCTGAAGAACTCTTTGAGTAGAACCTGTAATTAACAAAAGAATTGCTTCTTTGATTAAAGTATGACCTTGAATGTGTGGTGCAAAAGAATCTATCAATCGTTGATAAATTTCCGGGTTTTTTGCTAATGATTTGATTATTTTTTCTTCTTCTGATGAGACTTCTTCTCTTTCAGTATTTCTAGAAATTTTTGATCCTCGTCCACCAAGAAATTCAATATTGTTTCCATCAATTCTAAGCCTGTAAAGACCACTAGTAGCCTTCCCACCTGCAATATATTCTTGCTCGATTCTAACAAGACCTGTTAGAATGATTCTATCTCCAGGTCTTGCATTGTCTACTAGATCTTGTTTTATGGATACATCAACATAATGAGGAAGTTGCCCAGGTGGTAGATCCTCAGGTAATTCCTGTAATCTTAAAATTTGAAAATCGATAAAGCTACTTAATTCTGGTTCAATTTTTAGATCTCTGTGTGTACATTTTGGGAGTGAACATTTAGTTGGCGGAGTTATGTTTAGTCCTTTTTGGTGAATAATTTGGGTAACATGATTTTCTGGACATTTGTAAATAATTTCTCGAGCAAGTGGTTTTACCTCAGATGATCTTACTACCATTCCAGATACGCTAGTCATTTTGTTGATAATTTCTGCGTTAATTTGTCTAAGACTGCGTTGGACTGGATAGTTAACTATTCTTGCCCTTATCTCATCTTTGATTTTTGCAGCATATTGAGGAAATCTTTCTTGTAAGATGTCTTTAATTGCCTTTGCAAAAGCCTCTAAAATCTCGTCTGGATTTTCATTGAATCTAGTTTCTATTTGTGAAATTGTTACTAAATCATTGTAATCTATTACAATAAAACTATCCCTTTTAGGCATCATTTGGTCGATTTGCTCGACGTATTTGAAAGAACCATCTTTGTCTTTGAACTGCTTAAGAAATTCCTTAACTTTATCAGATAAAGCAGATAATGTTTGGGTTTCTAATGCAGTCATTTAGTATTACCCAAAATCTGTTTTTTAAAGTCTAAAGAAGTATTGTAAACGTTTTCATAGAATGAACGCTCCTCCGTAGTCAACTTTTGACTCAAGTTAGTACTTAATTTGGAAGAATCTGCAAGCTGGATGATTTTTCCTTGTCTTTTTCTTACAAGTGAATTAAGCATACTTTGGACTTTGTCAAAATCGTCTTTTGGTAATTTTTTCATGTAAGAATTTAATCTAATGTAAAAGTGTAGATCTAAAGTTGCAAGCTCAAACTCTCCTTGAACATTTTCTTTAACTATTGCTTGTTTTAATTCCACTACCATATCGGTTTCTTCAATGGTAACATGTTTTTCTGATTCGAGGACATTTGCTATCCATCTTGGAAAGTTTAAAATTTCACCTTGTTTCCCGTCAACATTTACTCCAGAAACGTTAACTTTTACATCGTGAAGAAAAGTTACTTTAACTTCCTCTAGGTCAAATCCTGTAGCATGTACCCTTGCAAGCTCAGCTATGTTTACCATTGTAAGATCAATACTCGCAGGAAGGATCGAGATGAATCAGATCGATCAAGTTTGTTAACCATTTGGTGAGATCAATTGATCCTCTAAAAAGTCAACTATTTACTGGAGACTAAGCATTGGTGATTGGAAATGTCCATTTCTAATTTAATGTGGGTAGAAAAATATCGTCCACACAAGATCACAGAACTAGTTAATCAGAAAGAAATTGTGGGCAGCATAAAATCACTATTGAAGAATCAACCTGAAATGCCTCACTTGCTTTTTTCAGGTTCAGCAGGCGTTGGAAAAACCACATTGGCTTTGTGTATCTCTGAAGAAATTTTAGGAAAACATTGGAAGGGTTTTACGCTTGAGCTCAATGCATCCGATGAGCGAGGAATCAACATGGTTAGGGAGCGAGTAAAGAAATTTTCCCGCTTTGCTGGACTAGATACCGAAATTCCTTTTAAATTAATTATTCTTGATGAGGCCGATGAGATGACAGCTGATGCACAAACTGCATTGCGAAGGATTATTGAGGATACTGCAAAATTTTGCAGATTTATTCTGATCGCAAATAACATCTCAAAGATAATAGACCCAATTCAGAGCCGCTGTGCAGTTTTCAAATTTACTACAATTCCACAAAAAGATGTAGTAACTCAACTAAAAAACATTGCAAAAAAAGAAAAGATTAAAGCTGATGAAAAAGGTCTTGCAGCAATTTATGATTATACTGAGGGGGACTTGAGACATGCAATTAATCTGTTGCAGGCCTCAGCAAGTTTAGGAAATGTTTCAGAAGCAAATGTCAAGGCTTCAGCTGGACTTACCAAAACCAAAGACGTAGATGATGTTTTGAAGATTGCCCTTGATGGAAAAATAACAAATGCAAGAAACAAAATGATAGAGCTTATCAAAGTTTATGGAATGTCTGAATCTGATTTTCTAAAATATATCAATGCAGCTTTGTTTAGATCAAAGAACAAACATTTGAGTGAAATTTCAGAGGTAATTGCAAAGTATGATTTTAGAATATTGAGTGGAGCTAATCCAGAAATTCAATTGTCTGCTTTATTAGCTGAGCTCGGAAAGTTTGGAAAATAACGCAGAGAGAGGGATTCGAACCCTCGTGTTCTTGCGAACACAGGCTCTCAAGGCCCGCGCCCTACCAGGCTAGGCGACCTCTGCGGGATTCGTTGATACTCTCTGACTAAAATTTGTTTTAGAAGATATTTTTCAATAAAGTATTACATAAAAAATAAAGAAAGGAAAAAAGGGCTAATGTTCTGCGTGTGGATTAGCTGATCCAGATTCCATTTTTTGGAATGTTCCAGCTGCTTTTTCGTGCCACTCCTGGTTTCCTTGGTCAACAAGAACAGCTTGTGGTGGACATACTGAAACACAGGCCATGCACCAGATACAATCGTGTTCTCTGATTGGATCTGCATTGTCAGAATAATCTTTTCGTTCTTCTTTGACAGCACTTCCAGTTCCTTCAAAGGTTTCATTTATTGCCTTTATAGCAGGAATGTCCTTTTCAGTTCTGTACCACTGGAATACTTGAACAGGACATGCCTCAATGCATGCACCATCTGCTACACAAGAGTCCCAGTCAACAGCTACCATTGTTCCGCTGACACCAAGCTTTTCCATCTTCTCCTTGTGGGTTTTGTATGCTGCTACGACTTGCTCGTCCTTTGAGGCCTCTACCAAACCCTGAGATGGCCAAACCCAATGGAAGTATTCACCGCCAGCGAGTGAGATCTTTCCAACCGGTTTTTTATCATGACAAAAATCTTCCTTAATTGGCATCAGAAATATTTCATCCCAGATGTTATTTAAACTTAGACAAAATTAGTCATAACTAAAAAAGTATTCCTGATTTTTAATTCCATATAACACCGTTTTGATTTGATCTTCCTTACGTTCATATCGTTTTGGTATTGATCGGTTTTCGTTGGATATTATCAAGTATGATGTGTATAGAGGACCAAACATTGGACTATACACTGCAGTAAATGACAAACATGTTTTTGTTCCAAATGGGTTTGCAAAAACAAAGGCAAAAAAACTTGCTGAATATCTGAAAAACGATTACGTCTTTGCGTCGATGGCAAATACACGCCTCTTAGGAGCTTTAATGATTGTAAACAATCATGGTATATTGGTCCCAAGTACCTGTCAACAATGGGAATACGATCATCTAAAGAAATCCACTGACTTGAATGTTGAAGTTTTAGATACAAAGTTTAATGCATTAGGGAATTTGATTTGTGTAAATGACAAAGGTGGAATAGTATCACCTGCATTTTCAAAAGATGAAGTAAAAAAAATAGGAGACGTAATGGGGATTGAGGTAATACAAAAGAGAGTAGCAGGCTTCCATCAGGTTGGTGTTGTGGTAAGAGCAACATCACATGGTGGAGTCATTCATCCAGAAACTGATGATAATGATATCAAAACAATATCAAATGTATTGGGAGTTGAACTAGAGCCTGCCACAATAAATGGAGGGATTCCCTATGTTTCTTCTGGGATTTTGGCAAATAATAATAGCATAGTGGTTGGGACACTCACTAGTGGTCCTGAGATAATGATGTTAACTCGTGCGTTTTCTAACTAAGAATGGATTTAGAGTGAGCAAGCAGCTCATCAATTGAGATTTGTTTTTCTGTTCTGTCCTGCATGTTTCGTAAAACGACTTTGTTATCTGAAAATTCTTTAGAGCCAACAATTATTGCATATTTTGAGCAAGTAGCAGACTCGAATTGTTTTTTGAGTGTCCTTCCAACCAAATCAATTTCAATAGGGATTCCATTTGATCTTAGCTCAGATGCCAAGTTCGAAGCTTCCTCTTGCATTTCGTCTGTGGCATACAAAACAGAGATGGCTTGAACTCGTCTTGGAGGAATGACTTGTTGTTTGTCAAGTGAGAAAATGATTCTCTCTACTCCACCAGCAACTCCTGTTGCTCCTAAATCATTACGCCCAAATGCTTTTGGCAAGGTATCATATCTTCCTCCACCAACTAAGGCGCCAATATCAGAACTTGAATCAAAGGCCTCAAAGACAAAACCAGAATAATAGTCAAGCCCTCTAACTACACCAAAGTTAATTCTGATGTTTTTGATATCCCTCTCCTCTAAGGAAAAGTACAATTCTTTTAGCTCTTCCCAATCTTTAAAGTCTGATACATCGAAGCTTTGTTCTATTTCATGCGGGGTTCCTTTAATTTCTGAAAATTGTAGAATTTTTTCGAGTTTTTCTTTGTCAATTCCCTTTTCTTGGTATTCTTTTAGAATATCGTCTTTTCTTTTCTTTTGGATTTTATCCATTGCACGAAAAGCTTCGCTGACAAGTTTTGGATCCTCTGATTGGAAAACATTGGTAATATAGGATTCTACAAGTTTTCTGTGTGAGATATCTATAGTAATATTTTCTAAATTGAGATTTTCAAAAAATCTTGATGTGAATTCTACAAGTTCTGCATCAGCTGCCAAGCTTGGCTTTCCAAAAATTTCAATATTCCATTGATGAAAAAACCTGTATCTGCCTTTTTGTGGTTCGTCATAACGGAATACTCCCCCAAATGAGGCCAATTTTGCTGGGAGTTTGAGGGATTTTTGTGAAGCTACATATCTTGTAAGCCCCATGGTAAAATCAAATCTTAGTCCAACTTCTCTGTCATGCTTGTCTTTGAAATAGTAAATATCGTCTTTGATAGCGGGTCCGCTTTTTGTCTCTAGTGTGGACAATAGCTCAATTGGAGAAGGGTCCATGAAGCGGTATCCAAAAAGCTTTGCAGTTTGAATAAATTTTTCTCGGATGTATTCAATTTTGAAAAGCTCATCATCATCAAAGTCCTTCATACCCCTTGGAAGATCCAAATCACTGTGTGATTACGATCTTGTGATTTAGGCTTTACGATTATCTTAGAATTTCATTTTGTGAAAATTTACTTTTGCTTTATGTAGGCTCGATTTATTTCCAAAAACATTGACCTAGATGAATAGAGCTAGAATTTTTTTTGCTATTGCAATAACTGCTGTAGCAGTAGCAGTATATGCTACTGGGGAACAGGTTTGGTTTCTGATATGGCCCCAAAAAATGAGAAAGTGACGCAAATGAGCTGACTCCTGAAATTCCTCAGTGTGCTTATGATTTCTTCTATATCTTTTTTAATTATTCAATTATGCAAAATACATGACAAGAGTACGCACAATTACATTTTCTGTGAATAAAAAAACAGGTGATGTATTTGATGCAATTTTGAATATTCCACCAAAAATGATGCCAGATGCTAAAAAAAATAATGATGGTTGGTGGTCGTTTACTACTCCTTGGGGTCCAGGTAAATTGAAATTTAATGAAAACAAACAGTTTGGAATACTAGATCATCAATTTGTAGAAGACGAAGCAAAATGGAATGTGCCAATGAGGGTGGTTTCTCATGGAGAAGAATCTGAAGTGATGATTACACTCATCAAACCTGATACCATCAGCGATCAGTTATTTGATGAACGCATGAATGAAATGGAAAAAATGATGCTAGATATGAAAAAAATCTTAGAGCAAAATTAGAATTTTTTTTGATACCATCATCTAAACCCCGTCCCTAAATGCAATGAAAGCAAAGTATATTTTTACTTTTAATCTAAATTAAGAAATGAATCTTGAAGTTGAAAATGAAATAAAGGCAGAGATTGAAAAAGTAATTACTAGTGAAGACAGCCCTGTAGGGATTGACGCAAAAAAAACTCACATAATTATCATCAACAAGCTTGTTGAAATAGAAAAACGATTAGATAATCTTGAAAAAATGCACTAGTGTATTTTCAAACTAGGGAATTTGGATATTACTTTAAATCATTTTTCCGTTAATAGACATTATGGCCAGACTTCGATGCCAAGACTATGGCTTTGAATGCAAATTCGTAGCAGAAGGAACTGTAACTGCCCAAGTTCTAGATGAATTTAGAAAACATACTGAAGATGAGCATGGAATAGAATATTCAAAAGAAGCCCTGATGCAGTTCATTATAAGACAAGGATAGAAATTTTAATTTTTGATTATTTTTAAAGAATAAAAATAAAAAAGAAGAGCATTTTTTATGCTCATCTAGCTCTTCTCAGAGCTGCGCTATAAGCTGCCTTTCTTTTTCCGGCAGATCTTGTAGCTATTCTCAGGGCTCTTTTTGCACTTCTTACTTTGTTTGTTGCTCTTTTTAGATCACTTTTTCTTTTGTTAGCAACAACTTGTGCTCTTCGTTTGGCTTTGCCGCCGCCAGAAGATCTTCGTGAACCGCCCCGTCTTCGAGAACTACCTCGTCTTCGAGAACTACCTCGTCTTCGAGAACCGCCTCGTCTTCTTCTTGATGCCATGATTGGTGCCAGCTATGCAAACGATAAAAATAGTATTTGTGTAGAAAAATTGATATGAAATAATTTTTTTGTGTATTAGTTTTTTCTATTTAGCTGTTCAAACAATGATAAAACAAGATTTCAGACATTATCTGCTGAGTTTTGATAAAATCAGTAGTGAAGCTTATTAATTAGTAGAAAAAAATGCCTCAAAATGTTTAACGATCAATTGGATTTTTGTAAAATTGGAAAAATTAGTCATTAGAATTATTGTTCTTTACTTCATCTAATTTTTTGTCAATATCTTCCCCGTTTTCTTTTTTTGTATTTCTAAAAAATGTAAGGGAAGAATGGCAAATGCCGTTAGAACGGGAGTTTAACGTCTGGATTTTAAGCATATTGCCCCTTACAGAGGTATTCAAGAGTTAATCCAATATATTTAATGCGGAAAAAACTAAACTCAGAAAGAGGATAATTTTGGATTCAAGTCTTCATATGATAATAGACGTTGGAGCAATGATTGGATTAGGGGTTGGTGTTTTTTTGATTATCCAGTCAAGGAAGGAAAAAACATGACTAACATTTTTTCTACCTATTAATATCAGGAATGATATAATATTACATGAGTCACCAATGCTATTATTGCGACCAAATTTTTGACTCTAAAGAAAAATTATATGATCATTTAGAAGTTCACGCAGAACCTGAAAAAAAATCAAAATCTTAATTTCAGGCAGTGTTGGTCATATCTAACAAACACATTACTAAATGATATTTTGACGTAGTATACTGTTATGCCTTTTGAGGTAAGGGTATTTTGCCACAAATGTCATAGAGAAGGAAAACTAGCTTTAAAGAGGCCTCTGACTAGAATAGAAGTGGAGAGATCATGCAAATGTCTCCATTGTCAACAACCTGGAGCACTACAATTTCTCCGATCTGGTTAGAGGCCTTTTCAGTTTTTTTTGTGTGATTTTGAATGAGAATAAAGGAAAGATAGAGTTTCATTTGAGAAACACGCCGCCTTTTATTGTAATTGTCGTAAATTACTAATGGAATTGAGATATGTTCAAGAAGAAAGATTCTTCTCAAGAATCTGTAATGATTGATGAAGCTAGATTAATTGAAGCTGAAGAAAATCAACCAGAAGCCGAAGAAGAATATGTTCCTGCAAAATATGTTGAAGAATTTATTACTAGACACCACTTGGATATGTTATGGGAGGAGTTTGTTTATGAAAAAAACCATCCCAAAATTCCTTTAAGTGCAACTGAAGTACTGGCAATGATAAATTTGTCACCTGAAGAACAAGAAAAAATTCTAAAAGATCATGAATAATTTTAGAATGCAATTTTCAAAATAACCTTTTGAAATTATCTTAAACCTTTGTGGGACTGTAATCTTTTTTATGTAGTTTTTTTGGATATTAGTTCGAAGATTTAGATTGCCTACAAATGAATCTTGATTACCGTATTAATATCAGAAACACTTACTCAGAATCACTTGAGTATTAGATATCTGGAACACGCAACTGATGCATTCATTGAGGTTAGAGGTTCTAATCTGCAGGAGGCCTTTATCAAAGCTGGTGAATCTGTAGTTGATACTACGCTTGAACGCTCCACAGTTTCAGAAAAAGAGCAAAGGACTCTCAAAGTTTCCGGTCGTAAGCTTCATCATATTTTGTTTAATTGGCTCGAAGAGGTTAACTTTCAGCTGGTTACGGAAGGATTTGCAATTGCTAGATTTGAGCTAGAATTGAGGAAAAATTCTGAATATAGTATTGAAGCTACAGCATTTGGGGAGCCGATTGATTTGAAGAAGCATCACTTCAAGGTCGAAATCAAGGCGCCAACGTTTCACTTGATGGAGATAACAGAGAATGACGGGGTTTTAATGCGGTTTTTGTTGGATTTGTAAATATGTAACTATGCAGAACTATGCAGTTTTTTCGTTAAGTATTCATTCTATATTAAAAAACCCGTAGTTTCAAATGAATGCAAACTCTTCTTAAATAAAATAAATGTATAATATGTATTGCAATTGGAAGTTGAAAAGGTCATTTGCTGGAACTGTCAAGATGAAATAGTTCAGTATCATAATGAGCATTATCGGGGTAAAAGGGGAATTTGCCAAAATTGTGGAGCAGATTTTCCACTGGAATGAAATTCCAATTTTATGAAATCACTTAATTTTAACATACAATTCTGGTTCAGATAGCATTATTGCATGCTTTTCACATACGTGTAAAATAGCTCTTGCAAAGGGTTTTCTAGTGTGGTTGTTTTCAAAATAATAAATCATTATTGGTATTTTTGCTTCTCCATTGCAATACGGGAATAGACAAATCGTCATAAAATGATGTTTTGATGCTCAATGATAAAACGGATCTGCTAAGCTTTGTTTTGAGAAAAAAAAGGGCACACTTGTTAATCTAGTATGTGAAAAAAAGCCAACAAAAATAGATAGTTAGTACAAGCAGTATTATTTTTTCGTTGATTCGTTCATCAACTGTCGCAGTAATTGGTATTGCTGCATTTATTGCAGGGACATTTACTGCAAATCTAAATGACGTTTTTCCAGAGCTTGGACCAATAGAGCTTGAAAATATTTCGGAGAAAACAAAACATTCAAGGATTTTGAAAAATGATCAATCAGCTGAATTCCAGTGGGATATACCAGCATTTTTCAAAAAATCAGACTCGAAGAGTTTAGCTCAGTTCAGTCCTCTCCCAACAGCACAAAAATCTAGTATTTTACCATTTTCTGGATATGAGTCAAGTTGGATAGAATTTGAAAAATTGGAGTCCAAGCTAAGCCAGGCTGAAAGTGAAGAAGAATATAATCAAATTATAAAACGAGGAGTTGCCTCTAGGTCCTATCTAAATTCTTGTGCTAACTTGTTTTCAGAAATGCAACTGACAATGGATAAGCTTCGTTCATCAAGTGTTGAGGCAGATCCATTTACAGATCCCGAAGTCATGAAAGTAATGGAGCTCTCCTACATATTTTACAACAAATCATTTTGCGTCTACACAAAAGAGCTGTGGTTAGACTAGGAACCTTGAATTAAAAAAAAGATTTCAATGAATTTAGGATCATGCCTTTGCTTATTTTTTTTATGTTACAGTTAGTCTCTTTTCTCCATTATTCCCTTTCCACATTTTGGACACGTCATTCCCATAGTACACGGTTCATCAGAATTGACATACCCGCATGCATTGCATTTAAGATGGAAGGGAGGTGAGGCCATTTGTTAATTATGAAATATCATAAAAATCTCACACATTAACTTTTTTATTCAAAACTAAGCTAGTCTAAGCATTAGATAGCTTTCTTCATCATATTTTGAATATCCATACGCACATTCTAAAGAACAAAATTTACTATTCTGACTTTGGAATGTTTTTCCACATTTTTTGCATTGCAATTTCAAGCATTCTTTTATTGTAAAATTAGTATAAAAGCAAAAAAATCAAACTAGCTCAGTTAGGATTGATTGAAGGCAACTAATACGCCTTTGTTTACCTTGTCAATTGTATCTAAAACACTGCCAATTTCATATGGTTTGTAAATTACTGCAGTTGCATTTAGCTCTTGTAATTTTTTTTCAGTATCTGCTGTAAGGTCAGCAGTTACCATTATTACTTTGGCATCAGGATCAATTTCTCTAATTTTTTCTAGTGCATATAGTCCATCATATTCTGGCATTAACACATCTAATAGAACGATATCGGGGCGGGAATTTATGAAAAGTTCAACTGCGGCTTTTCCATTACGAGCCTTTCCTATTACCTCAATTCCGCCTTGATCTAAAAAATCATCAAATAATTCCAAAGTTCCACGGTCATCATCCACTATTATAACACTAGGCATGACTGTTTTGAAAAAAAATCTGATAATACCTCTTGTGTGTCCGTAATAGACAGCACCTATATGGTAATAAAGTAATTTCAAAAATTTGTTTAATTTCCATTTGAAATTAAACAGCTTAGACGATGAATATAGATAGATTTATTTTTTCGAATTGATTATTACAACTTATGGCACAAGAAATTGATTTGGAGGGCAAACTTTGTAGCATGATGATGGAGGGAAATAAAAACATCAGATATGTCGCAATCTGTGATATAGACGGAAAAATACTTTGGAATAGTCATCGTAACGATGTAAACAATATTCTTACTTTGGAAGAAACAAAATCTTCCCTCAAAAGGGCAATTAAAAGTTGGAAGGAACGTGATGAACTTGCTTCAAAGATTGGAAAAGGAAGATATGCCATCGTTGGATATGATAAAATAAAAAGAATCACAATTCCATTGAAAAACAATCACATGCTTTTTTTGACTGTACAAGCTGATAAACCTGAATACATGGGAGACCTTCTAAATATTATAAAGTGGGTAGAAGAGCATCCATCGCAAATATAATCAAAAATTTTCTTTTTTTTCCAAAATGAACTTGTATTATAGGGACGTACAAAGCTTTTTGTACAATTTTTACAATTAATTGGATTGATATGGCTAGTCTATTCTCTATGAAGTCCCTAAAGTTTGCAGAAAAGGATTGGATTCAAATCTCACATGAACCAGTAATTTATGAAAGTATAGTTGATAATGCCCCAATCACAATTTATGATACCAATGGCATGCCACATAGAATGACTTTTCGTAAGGGTGGAAAATTGCATTTAGAAAAAATCGAAGAAAAGTTTAGATTTCATTGGGAGAGTTCAGATTTAAAATAATTTTTTTCTTTTTTTTTATTTAAAAGCTAAATTCGTATTATTCCATTTTCAATAAGGTACTGTATCCCATTTACAAAATCTTGATCTGTAATTTGTTTTTTTGCCCACCAACCTGCATTATCCTTTACCCAATTTGGAACAGGTGTTGAATCCAAGTGTGCCAAGCCAGAATAATGTGGGACCCCCATCAGTCCTTGATTTATCAAATATTGAATTCCATAAACAAATTCCGCATCATCAATTAATCCCTTTGACCACCAATCTGCATTGATACGTATCCATTCAGGAAAACGATAATCATTTGCTCTTACAGGAGGCACCTCGGAATTTGTGTCTAAGAAAGTTCCCTTAACTTCAATTGTTTTTGATTTGTACAAATATGGAATTGTTAGTGTTCTTTCATTATGGTTTGCTTTTTCATAGTATCGAATTTTTTTTCCATTCACTAAAACTTCAAAATTTTCATCAACTCCAGAATCTGCCTTTGCATCAATTAGCGTTCTTGGTAGCTCAACTGTTAGGTGTCCCCCACTTTTGCCGTCAATTGAAAACTGTAAGGCATTGGATTTATAGACTGGTTTGACGATGTAAAGTTCTCCAAATGTTTTAGAATATTTTAAACTAATTGCAGTACCAAAAATTTCAATAGAATTTTTTCTTGGAATCAAATCACTTTGTGCATTAAATGAAATTGCCGTTTCGCCAATAGAGTCTGTTCCATGCAAAGCTCTAATCAGATAATTTCCGGGTTCTTTTAACAAGAAATAATCTGTATCAATAATGGCATCGAATCTCTTATCAGAGGCTAAAACATATTCATTTTTGAGTATAATGACCCCATTTGGATCTATGATAGTTAAAATCACAGGAAAGTTAGGATTTCCATTGGCTACTTTTCCAGATATCCGAATTATCTCACCATTTTCATAAGTTTTTTTGTCTGTAGTTACAAGAACATTAGAATTTGAGAAACTCTTTTTTGTATGGATTTTTGCAAAATGAATGAACCCTGCATTAATTGCATAAACAGAATCTCCTTCCTGCACAATGAGAGAATCTTCAGAATCAATTGCAGATGTTATAGAAATTTTTCCGATAAAAATACCAGAATTATTCTCAGTTTCAATCAAAGCTAGACTTATTCCGTCTTTAAACGAATCAGAACTAACTGTGATGTAAATAACATCTGGATAATTAGAATAGAGTTTTTTTGTTGTTTCTTGAAGTGTTATAGTGGCCGATTCTCCAATATTATACGAGCTTTTATCCCATAATGGAAGTCCGGGGGAAGCGTAAGCAGTAGACACTGTTACAAATCCTATGATAGTAACCATTATTCCAAGGGATATCAGGGATTTTCCTATCCACAACACGATATTGTAGTATTATAAAAATCACATAACCATTTGGCTGTCCATTTTCTACCTACAAAACAATAGATTTTTTTTTAATTTATGCCTCTACCATTTCTAATTCTCTTGAGCTATGGCCCGTTATAGTTTTGTGAATGTTTACTGTGTTTTCTGATTTAAAAATCAAATTGCATCTATAACATTTCCAAGACTTCATTTCTTAATTACTATGTGATTAATCGATAAGAATTGGTTTACGTGCAAAATGCACATAACCCTAGTATTATAACCTCAAATTAATGGTAGATTGATGGAAATTAAATGCAAGATTTGCGGTAAACAATGTGGTACAATTTATAAAAATTATTGTTCCTTTGATTGTCTTTATAATGCCATGCAGCAAATGGGCCCTCCCTTACATAATTAATTCTAACTTCATTCAAATTCATTCTAATTCTTCTAAATTCTATTAATTTAGTAAATAACAGAATCAAAATGAATTACAAAAAATTTTAAAAATTTTCTGAAATTTAGAGGGGGAAACCCGAACACTGAGAGTATTAGGAGATAAGAATCCCCTACCTGGGCGTGCAGGATTTCCCCCACGCCTAGTTAAAAATTTTCTATATAATGGCTACGTAGAAATCGTTCTTCTTTTAGAACAGAATTAAAGGAATTTGATTTGATGTAAAGCATTTTCTGTTTTGTTTGGAAGTGCAGATTTAGTCTAGTTTTTTCAAATTTTTGCGGACTTTATTTCTAGAGCTTTTTCTAATTTTTTATTATATGCAATTAATGTGGTAAGCTCATACATTACAAGAGCATACTTGTTTGTCAACCAAGCATAGGCTGTAATAGAGTAATCAGGAATGCCTTTTCCTTCCTCAGCAATCATTCTAAGTTCTTCTTCCATTTTTTTTGAATAATGCACGCTTTCTTTTACCTCCTTTTTTAATTCCTCAAGAGTCAAATCTTCGTAAATTTTTAAAAATTCCCAGATTTTTTTCTCTTCATCATCTAACAAGGCTTTTAGTTCCCGATAATTCCCCATATCAGAATTCATATTTTTTCTGATTAAGTTAAGTGATCAGAATTAGCTAGTCTATTTTTTGAAAAAAAGTAGAATTATTCTAAAATTATCTAAAAACCAGGGCCCATTTTATACCATTTTCTGGGAGATTTACAAATGATATTGTTTTTTGTGCATCTCCTTTTTGTATCTTGAATAGGTATTGTCTCATAAAGTAATAATCGCAAATTTGTTACTTAAGGGACGCGAAGAATTTGTTAGGGTATGAAAATGGACAAAATCACCCTTTTATACAACGATACATGAAATCCTGAATTTTTGTTCCTAAATCCATAATTTTGAAAATTTGTTGCAATTTTATTACAAACAATGGGTTATTTCCTATTTTTTCCTAAATTCCTGTGAATCGGTGATGGGTAAAGTAACCAAATGTGAGATATGCAGTATGATTTTTGAAAATGAGATAATTTTAGAAAGGCATCAAAAAAATATTCATGAAAACAAAGGAGATAATACATAATGGTTCGCGGATATATCAAGCGAGCAAGTTCTGAATTAGTAGATGGAAAACATAAAAAAATTGATCCATTATATGCCCCACACAGAAGCATAAGCTTTGGAAAGAAAAAACAAAAAATACTAACTAAAGAGGAGTCTTTACATGAAGAACGTCGCTGGATTTTAGATCATGCAGGAAACACTGATCAATATTTAAAATATTTTAACATGAAATTAGAACAACAACAATCAAAAATTAATAAACTTATGAAGGCAAAAAAGAATTTTGAAGAAGAAATTGCAAGGTTAAAATCAAACACTAATGTTTGAATAAAGATCATAAAGATATTCCTCCAGATGAGTTACTCAAAATGGGCAAAGAACACAAATGGAAATTAAGAAGTTAAATAATACTCAAATATCATTTTGCACATGGCTGATGAAGAGCTTGAACGAATAAAGCAAAAAAAGTTAGATGAAATGCTAAAAAAACAACAAGAAAAGCAAGTCCTAGATGAAACTGGTGTAAATGAGCTAAATTCATCAAACTTTGAGCAAACCATTTCTAGTGAAATTCCAACATTGGTAGATTTTTGGGCAGAATGGTGCGGACCTTGCAGGGTAATGCATCCCGTATTTACAAGGCTTGCAAGAAAATTCAAAAAAATTCGTTTTGCTAGACTAAACATAGACGAAAATAGAGACATTGCAACAAAATTAGGAATTCAAGCAATTCCAATTTTTATAATGTTCAAAAATGGTAAACCAGTTGATAGATTAGTTGGTGCAGTGGGAGAACCAGGAATCAACCTAATTGCACAAAAGTTTTCTTGAATCTAGTAACCGTAAACAGGGTTTTGTACACGAATAATTTCTACAATTTTGTTTAGTACCTGTAGCTCTTCTGAGCTTAGCTTGTGCTTGAATTTTTTCAGATATTGTTTTGCGTCGTCGGGTGGCGGTAGAGTATAAAAAACATCTTCTTCTTTGATCTGTCTACCTACAGTAACATTTTTGACAGAGCAAGCTACTTCTTGACCAGTTTTTGCTGAATCAATACTTTTTCCTTTATCTTGTAGCTGATGAATTGTACCAATTTTATTACCAGATTTGTTCATGAATGCAATTTTTTGACGAAGCTTCCCAACATCTACCCGAATTCCAAAAACAGCAGGATTATTGTTTCTGAAAATGTATCCTTTAAGAAATGTAAATTTACCAATTGGAGTTAGCTCTGAAAATATAGAGTTTTCCAAGTCTGCACTGTCTTCGTCAACCCATTGAGTGTAATTGTCCATTAAACTGTAAATGACTTTGTCATGGAATAACTTAATGTGATAATTTTCTGCTTCAGTCTGTGCTTCAGGAGAAATCTTTACATTAAATGCTAAAATAACTCCCAAGTGTCTGTCGTTTTCTTTTACTGCTTTTGCCTCCATTACATCACGGCGTGTAACAGGACCAATGTCTGCCATGGAAATTGGAATCTGTTGACGCCTTAGCATTTCAGTTAATGCCTCAAGCGAGCCAATAGTATCACATTTTAGAAGAACACCTTTTGTTTCAGTCTTGATAAAGACTGATTTCATCTCAGACTCTAATGATTTTTTTAGCTGTTCGGCTTTGGCCTCGTCTTCTGTTGCATAAACTGTACTTCCAGGCAACACACCTTCAAGTTCAGGAGAGGCAATCTTGATTCCGGCAGCTGCTTGCACTTCATTGACTGGTTTGAATTTATCTCTAGGATCTCTCATCTCATCTAGTGGTTTTGGTAACAGCAGTGCTTTGGGTTTTGTTACTACCACAGAATCTCTTTTTGCAACAATGATGTTTTGATCCTTTTTGAGTTGTCCATCAATCAAAATGATGTTTGCAGTAGGTCCAAGACCAACTTCATCGTTTACCTCAAGCACAATACCACGTGTTGGTTTTTCTTTTTGTTCTAATCTTTTAGTAAGGAATTGCTGTGCCAATCCAACTAATACAGCAAGAAGCTCAGGAATTCCAACACCAGTTCTTGCACTTAATGGAACAATTGAAACTTCTTTTGAAAAGTCCTTGACACGGTAAAATGCTTCGGAATGATATCCCAATACCGACAAAGCTGTCACAACGTTGTAAATCTGCTCATCAAGAGTTGTTTGCACAAATTGGTCCTGTTCTTTGATTGCTTGTGAAATGTAGGCTGTATCAGAGTTTTTCCAGCCAGAAACCATATCTGTCTTGTTCAAAGCAACTACAAAAGGAACTTTTCTACTCTCTAGAATCTTCAGACTTTCGTTTGTTTGTGGTTGAAAACCTCGATTGACATCTACAACCAAAATTGCAATGTCAGCAGCTGATCCTCCGCGTGCTCTCAAGTTAGTAAATATTTCGTGGCCTGGCGTATCAATTACTAGCAATCCAGGAATTGTGTGTTCTCCTTTACTGAGTTTTTCATAAAGATGGCCAGTCATTTTTTTGATGGTTTCAGTTGGTAAAAAACTGGCACCGATGTGTTGAGTGATTCCACCAGCTTCTCTTCCTTGAACTCCAGTTCCTCTAATCTTATCGAGAATTGATGTTTTACCTGAATCTACGTGACCCAAGACGGCCACAATTGGTTGTCTTATGCGCAACCCTAATCACTCGAATACTACCTTCACTTCCTTTTCAAAGCTTTCCATGGAATCTGAAGCGTGAATGGAGTTGTTAGTAATTCCTACTCCAAAGTCACCACGTATAGTTCCTGGTGCAGCTTCTGAAGGTTTTGTAGCGCCAATAATTGTTCTCGTCATAGCAACTACATTATCTCCTTCAATAACTGATGCAACTACTCTTTCTGATGTAATAAAAGAAACCAGTTCACCAAAAAACGGTTTTTCTTTGTGAGCTGAATAGAATTCTTCTGCCATATCTTTAGTAAATTTTAACATTTTTAGTTTCACAACTTTGAAACCTTTTTTTTCAAACCTAGAGATAATTTCGCCGATTAGATTTCTCTCTACCGCATCTGGTTTAAGAACAATGAGGGTTTGTTCAGTCAATTTATTTCTTGACTCGGATTCCGCCCTTAACGTATTTTTTGGTCCACTTTAATTTTCTAGGATCACGTTTTAGCTCTCTCATGTTTTTACGGCATTTTGAAGAGCAAAACCACATAACAGTTCCATCATTTTTTGCAAGCATTGTTCCAGATCCTTTTGCCACAGGTCCATCACAAAAGCTACATGGTTTAACTAAAAGGCTCATTTAGTAATCACCTAATCTTCTTTGCTTCTCTTTCTGTTTCTCGAAGTATCAAAATGTCAGACATTCTAACTGAACCTTTAACATTTCTTGTAAGAACTCTACCTTTGTCTTTACCTTCCAAAATTTTTACTCTGACTTGAATTACTTCGCCTGCAATACCTGTCCTGCCAACGATTTGAATGACTTCAGCAGGAGTCAGAGTTTCTGCTTTTGTACTCATTTGTCAGACTTACCACTCTTTATCTTAGAAATTTTTAAGTTTACTTCATCGACGATGTGTTGTGCATCACCGGGATCTAAAATTGCCGCTGCTGCTGAAGTTACTTCGATTCCAAGTGCTTTACCTAATTCTTGTTTGCTTGGAACAAAAGCATATGCTGCTCCTCGTTCTTCACAAATTATAGGAAGATGTGCTACAACCTCTGGAGGTTCAACATCCTCAGCAATTATAATTAATTTACTTGTACCACGCTCAATTGCCTTTGTTGCTTCATTGGTTCCTTTTTTGACCTTTCCACTTTGAGCAGCAACTCTAACTGCTTCTAGAATAGGTTGAACCAATTCCTGTGGTATCTCGAATTTTACGTAGTAACCTTTAGCCATTTTGTATCACCCTGAGGGATCATTTCCATCTCAAGATTGGATTAGATTCGTTTTAAAAGTGTTATCGGCCTAAAATTAATTTTATCTTCTGCAAATAATCAGACATTAGCTTGTCAAGTTTGTCTTGGGAATCTGCCTCTGCATAAATTCGAATTATGGGTTCTGTTCCACTTGGTCTAACCATTAACCAGTTTTGTTTATCAAAGATAATCTTGATACCGTCAGTGGTATCTACTTTAGCATGTTGTTCTTTTAGAATTTGGAGAACTTTTTTTGCTTCATCTTTTGAGCATTTTATCTTGTCCTTTGCTGTAAAAGATGAAGGTAGCTCATCAACTAGTTGATTTAGTTTCTTGTCTGTTTTTGAAAGTAAATCAAGTAAAAGTGCCATAGTCATTGCACCATCTCTTACCTCATTATGTTTTCCATACATGAATCCACCATTTTCCTCAAACCCGATTAATGCCCTAGTTGGCACCATCTTTCTTGAAACCTCAACGCTTCCAACCTTTGTTCTAATTACTTCTGAATTATTCTGAGCTGCAATTACTTCAATGCTAGAACCAGAGTTTAAACAAGTAATAATTTTGGAACCTGGATTTTTTTCTAAAATAAACTTTGATAGTAAAACAGCTGATTTGTCGCCAGTGAGAATTTTTCCTTTGTTATCACAAAAAATACTTCGATCACCGTCTCCATCAAAAGCCACACCTAGATCAGCTCCAGTTTTTTTTACAATAGTGGAAAGTTCTTGCAAGTTTTCTGGTGTAGGTTCTGATCCCCGACCAGGAAAAGTTCCATCAATTTTTTCATTAATAGTAATGATCTCACAATTTAATTCTTGACATAGTTTTGGTGCAGTTAAAGCTTGAACACCATTTCCAAGATCCAACACTACTTTGAGTTTTTTTGATTGAATTTTACGAGAATCTATTTGAGATTTAATTCCATCAAGATATGTCTTAATTATTTTATCTTCAAAGTCTGTTGTCCCCCATCTTGAAGTATTTTTTATCCATTTTTTGTTAAAGTAATTATCTTCAATTACCAATTCGTCTTCTCTTGAAATTTCAACACCATCAGAAAAAACAGGTTTTATTCCATTGTATTGAGGAGGGTTATGAGAGGCAGTAATCATTATTGCGCCATTGTAACCAAGAGTTTTTGTAGCAAATTCCAAACATGGTGTGGGAACTAAACCTGTGTTTTTGCAATCTAATCCTGCATAGTTTAGTGCAGAACAAACAACTTTTGCAATTACTGGACTAGAGTCTCTTCCATCATATCCAACAAGTATGGTTCCTTTTTGAAAAAAAGTTGCAATAGAAAGTGTAATGTCATGTATAAATTCTAAAGTTAAATCATCACCAAAAACTCCACGAATTCCATTTGTTCCAAATAATTTTGCCATACCACTATTTCCTAATAATAGATAAATTTGTGTTTAATGGCAAGGGGGTGCGGGAGTTGCCAAGCCTGGTCAAAGGCGCAGGGCTTAGGACCCTGTCTCTTAGGGGTTCGTGGGTTCAAATCCCACCTCCCGCACTTTCTAAAAATTATAAGTATGCTGAATCAACAACGGTCGTGAAAAAAACCATCGTAGGCATTACAGTTGTAGGAAAGGACAAAGAAGGAATTGTTGCAGCCTTTACTAATTTTGCTTTTCAACAGAAAGGAAATATCGAAAAAGTAAATCAAAATGTCATCAAAGGACTTTTTGGAATGTATATTGAAGTTTCTTTTACTAAGAAAATTGATATAAAAAAATTTGATAAAGACTTGCAAAAATTGGCAAAACAGCAAAAAATGGAGGTAAGTGCGCACCATGAAGTTAATTCCAAGAAAAATATTGCAGTATTTGTCACAAAAGAAGATAATTCCTTAAAAGCACTTCTTGATGCACGTTCAAAACACGCTCTAAAAGGAAAACTTTGCTTAATTTTGGCAACTGAAAAAACATTATCCTCAATGGCAAAAAAGGGAAAGGTTCCTTTTGTTGTAATAAATGAAAAGGAGCAATCAAAGGCAGAGTCAAAAATTCTTTCTATTTGTAAAAAGTATAATGTTGATCTTATAGTTTTGGCTCGCTACATGAAAATTCTAACGCCAAACTTTGTATGGAGATATCCGAATAGAATAATCAACATTCATCCATCTTTGTTACCTGCTTTTCCAGGTGCCCTAGCCTACGCACAAGCATATGAGAGAGGAACTAAAATTGTAGGTGTGACTGCTCACTATGTCACCGAAGAGCTAGACCAAGGACCGATTATTTTCCAAGACTCATTTACTGTCAAGCCTGAAGACAGTCTAGAATCAATTAAAACAAAGGGTCAAAAATTAGAAGCACAAACCGTACTCAAAGCCGTAAAAATGCATCTAGATAACAAGTTAGAAGTACGCTGGAGAAAGGTTCACACCAGATCCAAGTGAATGTAATGGAATTAAGACATCAGTATGATCCCGAACTTCGAAAAATCATCAAAAAAAGCAAAAAGGCAGCACTAATTCCTGTAGGCTCACTTGAGCAACACGGCCCTCATTTACCAGTTTCTACTGATTCTGATATCGTAACTGAGATTGCAAAAAGTGTATCAGAAAAATGCAATTTTTTGTTATTTCCCACAATAAATTATGGAGTTTCCTTCGAACACTCTCCATTTTTCAATCTAAGCCTCAAAAATTCCACTTTGCAGGCAATGTTAATTGATATTGGAAATTCGCTTGTAAGCAATAAAATTTACACACTTTTTATCCTTAATGGCCATCATGGAAATCAAAGTGCTCTTCGTAGTATCAGTAAGAAGATTGAACGTTCAACTAAGAAGAAAATCAAAGTTTTTGTGTTTTCATATTGGCATTTTATGAAAACTGAATTTGATCATGCTGGTTTTGTAGAAACTTCTTTAATGCTTGCAATTTCAAATAAGGTAAAAATGAGCAAGGCTAGGAAGGGTTTTGTGACAAACAAACTCTCAAAAAAAGAAAAAATTCGATTAAGTAAACGTGCATCCAAATCCTTCATTACAGTGACTAAAAACGGAGTGTTAGGAGACCCCACTCATGCAAGTGCAAAAAATGGAAAGAAATTCTTATCTGAAATTGTTCATAATCTAATAAAAACGAGTCAAACATGCCTTACAGATAAAAAGCGAAAGTTACACCAATGATAATTTAAAATAATCCATCAAAATTATCTCTAATAAGTGATTTAATGTCAGTCGACATGGCAGTAAAAGTATTGGATGAGAGTATCAACAAGATTGTCTTGATAAAGCTAAAAGGCAGCAAGACAATTCGAGGAAATTTACTCGGTTTTGACCAGCATATGAACCTGCTACTCGACCAATCAGAAGAGATCCCTTCTGAAGGCGATTCAAAGAGTCTTGGTACCATTGTTGTTCGAGGAGACAATGTGGTAATGATTTCACCACCTCCTTAAGTGATGAAATATGGTTAAAGGCACTACTTCTATGGGAGGATTTACCAAAAAGAAGGTCCACATTAGGTGTAGAAGATGCGGAAAAAATTCCTTTCACAAGCGTCACCAAAGGTGTGCAAGTTGTGGCCATCCAGACTCAAAAATTAGAAAGTACTCTTGGATCAAATGGTATACGTAGATGCAAGAAATTGTCCTTATTTTGAGCTCATTTGCAGGCGTAGCAACTGCTGCGGCACTCAGAAAAATGCCGAGGGGTAAAAAACCAATCTTAACTTTGGCTGCTAATTCTCAAATTAAAAGTCAAATTAATTCCTTGAATATTGAAAAGGAGATCCTTAGTAGAACCATATCTAGATTATACCAAAACCAGTCTGGACTATCAAAAATTCAGCAGGATAGATTACTTATCAGGTACCAACATCAGCTTGGCATAGTTTTAGCTAAAATGGAAAAACTCCAAGAGGCAAGCAAACATCCTGACCTTGGTCCTGTAGGGGATGGATTAATCACCTTAATGGACCAAAAATTATCCCAGCTTGATAAGAGGTTATACGAACTATCATCAAAAATAAGCGTATCAAATACTGAGGTTCATGAACAAAAACCAAAATCTCAAGATCAAATTAAGAAAGAAAAAATACCATCCACACCTCAAATACAAAAAGAAGTTTCAAAAGAAATTACAAAGCCTCAAGATACTTTTCTGACTCAATCCAAGTCTGTTGAAATAACAACTCTTACTGAGCTGCCAACAAAAATTTCTGAATTTCCATTTATTGAACAAAAACCTTCGACAGTTGACTTTGTAAGAGAACAAATCGAAAAGCCTCAACCCAAAATAGATGAAAAAATTGAGATCCTCCAATCAAGTATGGGTACAGCAATTGACAAGCCTCTAGATGTTGATATACCAAAACAAGAAAGTATTTTGCCACCAGTACAAAAACCAAAACCCACAATAAAATTACCTGAAGAAGAAAAAATCGAAGATGAAGACGATGATCTTGACAAAATAAAAGGAGAGATTATGAAGACTCTCTCCAAATTAGAACAAGCTGAGGTAGAATAATTGTCATTTGATGATGCCATTACGGCATTGTCATCAGATGCCTTAAAGTTCGTTAAAGATGGCTATATTCTTGGACTAGGAAGTGGAAGAGCAGCAACTGCATTTGTAAAATCTCTTTCATCATATTTGCAAGAAAAAAATTTGAAAATTCGAGCAGTGCCTACATCTTTACAAATTAAATTAATTGCAGAAGAAGGAGAAATTCATCTTATTGAAGCAGATCAGATAGAAAAAATTGATGTAGTTTTTGATGGGGCAGATCAAATTGATCACCAAAAATATTTGATTAAAGGTGGTGGAGGAGCATTACTAAGAGAAAATATTCTGATTAATGCCGCAAAAAAGGTTGTAATCATGGCAGACAAATCAAAGTTTGTAAAAAATTTCAACAGGCCAGTTCCTGTTGAAGTGCATCCTCTTGCAAGAAATACTGTTACAAAATCAATTCGAAAATTAGGTGGCAAGCCTAAGGTACGAACTATTGAACGTGGTTACCCTTTCATTACAGAAAATGGTAATGTAATTTTAGATTGTGATTTTGGAGTAATTAAAAAACCAAAAAGTCTTGCACAAAAAATAAAACAAATAGCTGGAGTAATGGAAGTTGGAATTTTTACAAGAAAACCTGATGTGATTTACAAAGCAAAAACTGGCGGAAAATTTGAAATTATTACTTAGGCTTCTGTTTTTCTGATAACCATCTTTCCATATCCAGTTTTTCCTATTACTTCAAAATCATCAGCTACAACTTGTCCACGAACGATTGTCTTAACAGGCCAGCCTTTTAGCTGCCAACCATCATATACAATATAATCAGAAAATCCGCCAAAAAGTTCAGTTGTAACTTTTTTTTCCTTTTTCAAATCAATTAAGGTAACATCTGCATCAGATTCCTTTTCAAAGGAGCCTTTCTTTGGATACATTCCAAATATCTTTGATGCATTTGTACTAGTAAGTTCTGTCAATCTTTGAAGGGAAATTTTGTTCTTGTTTACGCCTTCACTAAGTAAAATTGGTAAAAGTGTTCCAATTCCAGGAAAACCAGCTAGGGCATCCCACACCCTACTTCCACCAAGTTTTAGTTTTAATTGGTTTGCAACATGATCTGTTCCAATAGTATCAATTTGATTTTCTTCAATTGACTTCCATACTTGAGCTACGTCATTAGTAGATCTTATTGGTGGCATAACTTTTGCAAGGTATCCTTGTTGTTTTTCATATGATAATGTAAGATAATGAGGACATGTTTCTACGTAAATTTTTGTTCCATTTTTTCTTTCTTCTTGTATTTGAGCTAAAGCCGATTGGGAACCAATATGAGCAAAGTATAATTTACAGCCATAATCTCTTGCAAATTTTGAAATTGTTTTAATTGCTTTTACTTCAGAGTCAGGTGATCTACTCTCTGACCATGCACCTAAACCATCCTTTTTACTTTCTATTGCTTTTTTGATACCACATGCACAGGACTCGTAATCTTCGGCATGTACTAAAACAGGACAATGAAGAGACGCTGCTGTTTCAACTACTTTCTTTACAATTTCTGAATTAACATCAACATGTGCTTCACGAAGTGAGTTTGTTCCTGGTTCCATATCCATGTAGACATGGTCTACATCTCCCCCTAAATTCATGTATAATTTGAAGGAGGTAACCCATTTTTCAATACAGAATTTCATCTCATCGATTTGTTGTTGGTTAAAAATTGATGCATGAATTGTATAGTCAATATAGTGAGCTCCTGAACTTGCAATCAATTGTGGAACCAAAGATGTTCTGTAAGAACCACCAAGCCGAAGCATTCGCATCATAGTTGTAACTCCTCCAATTGCTGCAGCATGTGACTCGCTAACAGCTGATTTTTCAATTGGAGAATAAACTCCATAATGAACGTGAGTATCTATTACTCCTGGAATTGAAACTAATCCATTTGCGTTAATTTTTTTATCACAAGAAGGAATTTCATTTGTAAGACCAACAATCTTTCCTTCATCTATAATGATGTTCTTATCAACAAGTCCCTGAGGTAATACCACGTGAGAATCAACAATTACAGTATCATACGTCATCTAAGTTTCAAAACTGATTTCTGGCTATTATTCGTTGAGTAAATGAATAAAAACAGATTGTATTTTGGTAACAAGAGGGCCGGTGGTTTAGTGGTATAATGCCGCGTTCGCAACGCGGATGTCGAGGGTTCAATTCCCTCCCGGTCCAC
>JADNRU010000007.1 GCA_016276965.1 Nitrosopumilales archaeon
TTGCTGAACGAATTAAGGAGCTTGAAAAAGAATAATCTCGACGTGCCCCCTGCCCTTCGAGCTCCAATTTTCTTTTTTTAAAAAACTATGATTTTTTCATAACAATGAACAATGCTTTTGGAAATTGATCCAGAGTTCCTTTGAAAACACTATCTTTGATACTTTGTATCTCAAAGTCATTACTGAAAATATCAATTATTTGCTGCTTTGAGAATTTATGGGGCACTTCGTTATCTGGCAAATTTTTTTCTTCAATGCTCATACATTTTAAGAATAATTTTCCATTATTCTTCAAAATTCGTTTGATTTGTTTAACATATTTCGGTCTTTGTGAAACATCAAATACGTGAAAGCAACCCCTATCAAAAATATAGTCAAATTCATTATCTGGCAGTTTTGAATTCAAAAAATCATCTGTTAGAAAATTAACCTTGTTTGATAGTGTTTTTGCTTTTTCTATTGCATTTTCTGATAAATCAGTTCCAGTTACATCAAAACCTCGTTTTGCTAACTGATTTGCCTGTGTTCCTGGACCAGTCCCAAGATCTAAGAATCTTCCTTTGCTGAGGTTTCTTGATATGATTTCATTTTCTAAATCATTATCTAAGTTCTTCTCATACCAGGGCATCTTCTCTACTTCATTATCATTGTAGTAAGTGTTCCAGTCTGAAAATTTATCTTTGAAATCCTTCAATGTCATGTTGTTCACGTTTTAGGAAGCTTCAAAAAAGCTTTTGCAAATTAGCCTAATCCTTTTTTGTGTAAAACCATTACAAAAATTAACTGAATTTTATAAAAAAGCTGAAAAGCTTCGTTTAATCATGACATTTGGTTTAGAGACAGTATTTCTTGAGACAGCAGATGTACGGGCTGAGCATTTCGCTGTTGGGGCTGCAGTAATTGCAGCATTAGTGGGCTTCATTATACCATATATTTACACGCGAAGAAATACATCCCTTTGGGGACATATAGAACTTGCAAGAATTTTCGATGGACCCAAATTCTCTGGGGGAAGCAAGAAGCTGCGCTCAAAATATGAAGAAGGTCAAGAGGTTTCTGAGGATGATTTGAGGTTAGCTGCAGAACAAGTTCGTTCAGAGCTTGTTGTTGTTATGGCAATGATTCAGACAGGTTTAGCTAAGAAAAAACGTGTTTTTAATGATCATTCAGATACTATTGTTAAAACGATTGATTCTTACAGAAAATACCTTGAGGAATTTGAATCCAGATTATATGGGGGGGAATCTGATCCAGTGTTTTCAGAATTTGAGATTCCTCTTAAAAGATTCTACAATACCGCTCAGCAGTGGATAAAAGAAGGTAAATTGGTAAAATCGGTGAAAGATTAGTTTGGTAAATTACGAGCTAGGACCTCTAGCACCATATGTAACAGATCCTGAATGGCAATTTGTTGGAATGGCAATCGCAATGGGCCTTACTGCTTTTGCATTTTTTTATCCAACATATTTTTCTCGAAGACAGAATATGGGAAGAGGATTAACCGAAGCGATTAGAATTCTAGAAGCAGATGATTCATGGAGAGCAAGACGTATTCTTATCTTAAAATACGACGAAAAACTCGTACCAAATGAAAAGAATTTAAAAAACAGTGCTGAAAAAGTTCGAAACGATCTGTTAATGATACAAAGTTGGATAGAAGAGAAAGGCCTTCCAACGAAGGTTTTACAAGAACTATATTCAGGTATTTTTGTAAAAATGATAGAAGTTTATGTAAAATTCATGGAAGAGTTTTATCCCACTGCTCAAATTGAACGCCCTATTAGAAAACTTTTCAAAAGTTCCTATAGGTATCATAAACACCAATCAAAAACTACAAGAGTAATGGAAGATGCGGCATTGAATTTATGGGATAAACTTGGATTATAGAAATTTACTTTTTAATTTCAATTAAAATATTCTCATCTTCCCATTTGATGTTTTCCAAATCATCAAAGTTGTTTCTGATGTTTTGTTCAAATGTTTTAATTGATTTTTTAAAGGTATCCTCACTATACAAACTAAAGGTGGAATAATGCTTATTTTTTGCCTTTTCTAAAAGCTGAGCTAAGCTAAATGTTCTGTTATAACCAAATATCTTCTTGGAATGAATCCTCATGTCTGATTGTTGAATAATTTTTTTGATTTGATCAAATTCATACAAACGATTTTCAATTTCTATAAACAAAGGAAAATGTTTTCCCCAGATGCTTCTAAAATTTTGATTTCTCAAGCGGGTATATATGAAAAAATGGCCCTCTTCTTTGAGTGCTCTTGATACTTCGGCAAAAAATTTCAGAAGATCAAAATGATGAATTGCATTAAATGTTGTAATGCAATCAATAGATTCAGTCTCTAATGGCAATCTTGATGCATTTCCTTGACGAATACAAAAGCCATCCATCCTGTTTTGATTAAAGTAGTCTACCAAGCTTTTTAACATATCTTCATTTGAATCAACACAATGAATAAAACATTCATTGCCAAGGTTTTTCAAAAGCTCTAAGGAATATCTTCCATCACCGCATCCAATATCTGCAATACTTTTTACAGATTTTCCATTAAGTTGATTTTTAATAAATAAAATCGGTTCAGAGTCAGTTATACGTAAGCTTCTATACTTTGAAGCAATTTTTGAAAAATGATTGTATGTATGTTCTTCAACTAATTCAATTTCTTTTAGAGGATATTTTGGAATCATAAGAATACTCTAAAATGTCAGAAGTGGCCTTTTAACTGTTAGTAATTATCATTTAAGTCTAGGTAGGTAATATCAATAAATACTGGTAAAAATCAGTTCTTGTATGACAAGTATGAAATGCGTATCGTGCGGAATTGGATTCTTTTCTCCCACGGGTTCAAACAAATGTTCTAGGTGTGCAGATAAAGAAGCACACAACACCGAAGAAAGTCATGATTCTTGTGGTTGCGGGCATTAACATTAAAAATAGATTAAAACAATATTTCGACTAAAATGATCAATAATTTACTTGTGCTTTTTAACTTGTTCAGAAGACAATGTGTCAATCAATCTTAAGGGATTTATCAAATCCTCGGCTACCTCATAAAGCATTCCTTCTCCATTTTTCAATTCATGAATAAATTGGTCACCAGACTTAACAATAATCATACTATTATATGCCCCAATTTTGGTATCGCCTTTTGAAATCAATATCATTTGTTGTTTTGGAATTTTTTCCAAAAATTGTCCTTGTATTGTGATGAATGTTATATGGATGAAAACATTCGTCACCAATATGTACATGTTTTCTATGATCAGACATTTTGCATTGTGAATAATCACAATTACATGCACGTATTACTTTTGACACGGTATACTAATCGTCTTCATTAATTTTAAACGATATGAAAATTAGTTTGCACTAATTTTCTTAATTCTCATTCTATAGAATCAGAATTTAGAATAACCATTGAGATTGTTATCTAAGTTTATTTAATTTGAGAGTCTAAAAAATACAATGTCACAAACATTAGAAACAGAAAACAAAAAACTATGGATTTTAGTTAGCTCATTGAAAGAAACTGCAACTAGCGATGATCTACAAAGAATCACTCCGTCTGTGAGTACTCTTTTCGATCAATGGTATTCTAGAGGAAAATTCGTTTTGTCTGGTCCACTTGACAACAATACAACAGGGCTAGCGATTTTTGAAGCCACAGAAAATGAAGCAAAACAACTTCTTGAAGAGCAAAAACGTGCTTCTTCAGATGCTCTGGATTCCTACATATATCAGTGGGATGCACTACCGTTTCTTTCACTGCTAAACTAATCTATTTTTTTTATTTTTTCGTAATTTTTCTTGTTCATTGAGTGCGTCTTTAAGCTCCTTATATTGTCGATTAAGTTGAATCTTTGTTTCTCTAATTTGACTTGAAATCCAAATAATCTTCTTCTGAATTATCTGGTCTTCTTTATGAAAATCCATTGATTTTCATAGATCTTGGACCTTTCTATTTTTTATTAATTATTGAAATTACTAATTTAGCGAAATTGGAACGGGTCTAGTGGGATTCGGACCCACGACAACCGGATTAAAAGTCCGGTGCGCTACCTGGCTGCGCCATAGACCCTCTGCCAACTTGTTTTCGTGTATAATTTAGTCTTTTACAGAATTTTTTGTTTTAAGGAAAGTTTAAACTGGTATTTTCTTTTTGACAAATCGTGCCCTTGTAGTATAGCCCGGTCTAGAATTCGGCCCTGTCACGGCTGAGACGCGTGTTCAAATCCCGCCGAGGGCGCCATCATTTTTTTACTTGCGACATTACATCATGAAGAATTTTTTCATTTGCAGCAGCAATAAATGACAATCTAGTTTGGTAGCTCAAATCTGAATCAAGTGGTTTCAAATTAGCATCAAGCATTAATCCGCCTGCTTCTTTAATCAACAAATAACCTGCAGCTATATCCTGAATTCTAATTTTGTCTCTCCAATCTATGAATATGTCAAATAATCCACGTGCAAAAAATGCCATTTCAAGAGCATTAGCTCCAAAATGTCTAGTGTGATTATGACTTTTAAAAATAAGTTGTAATCGTTTTACTAATTCTGGTGAAGCTCCAGACATGTTAATTCCCACAATTCTATAGATTGGTTCTTTTTCTTGAACATGAATTTTTCTT
Organism: Nitrosopumilales archaeon; assembly: GCA_016276965.1. Lineage (GTDB taxonomy): Archaea > Thermoproteota > Nitrososphaeria > Nitrososphaerales > Nitrosopumilaceae > CSP1-1. Next base: position 4,640 of record JADNRU010000007.1, read on the forward strand.
TCATTTAGGAATGCTCCTTTTCCTTGTGAAGCCCAATATTGGTCACCAGAAGAAAGGTCCGTTACTACTCCATCTGTAATTGAACTAATTTTATCATCAGTAGCAAATGCTAATGAGCAACAAAAAAACGGTATTCCTCTTACAGCATTTGCCGAACCATCTATTGCATCCATTATTACAAATCCTCTTGGATTTTTTGATAACTCAACGCGTCCACATTCTTCACCCAGAACAATGCACTCAAAATTAATTTCTTTAAAATAATCAAGAACGGTTTTTTCTGCAACGATATCGATTTTTCTTGAGATATCTCCACCTGCGCCTCTTCCATAATCTCCTGCAGCATCACTTGTGCCTGCCAAGTTTTTTACATTCTCAAATACCCTCTTTGATGCTTCTTGCAAAACATCAATTACTTCCATACTCTGTTTGGATTTTTTTTCGTAATTTAAGTGGAAGAAAAAAAATTCTTTGAAAGCATAAATAACAAGAAGCGAGTTGAGCGATTGTGAGTGGAAAGGATCAATCTGTAATTAGCAAAGAGGCTTTAATGGGAACAAAACCAGGCAAACAAATAATCAAACAAGGTTTGTTCAAAAAAAAAGGCTACAAGCTTTTCAAACGATACAAAGAAGAAGCAGAAAACGAATTTCCAAATTTTGCACAAAGATTCACAAAAGATTTGTTACAAGAAATTAAGGCAGATAATACTCCCAACTCAACTCAACAAGAATTTGCAAAAGAAGTGGGCTCTAATGAAATCATCTTAGAAGAATCCCAAATTGATAGTATAAAATCAAATTTAGAAAAACCAGAAATTTTAAAAGACCGTGTTCTAAGAATTCTAAATTCTAATTTTGTTAAAATGACATTTCCCGTATTTAACGCACTTTACGATTCGGCTGGAGAATTTTTTGGTACAACTGATCCTGAAATGAGACAAAATTTGGTTGATGGCCATATTATTGCAATTGATCTTAGTGAACCAATGGATAGAATTGTAGACAAAGATGAGGATTTGGAATACTTGGATGATTACAAACTAATGAATCCTTACATTTTGAAAATAGCACGTGACAAAATTTCCAAAGGAGGAGAAGAGGTTCTAAAAGCCTTTGAAGAAGGATTCAAGGATGCTAGATTAGGTCAGGATATTGATACTAAATTAAAATCAAAACCTACCAATATTACTGAAGAGGAAATGAATCAATGTTACAAAAAATATCGTGCAGTCATGGGAACTGCAGGACGAAATATGGCCCTCGCAAAACCACCCCTTGGAGAAATTTTTTACATTGGAATGGCACGTGCTGCTGAATGTGTAGGATGTGGAAATGAAATAGAAGACACAATAAAAAACAAATTTGTCAAAATCCCATCATGGCCTCTTTATTATTCTCTTCTTGCAGGTGATGTTAAAAAAGGATTTGAGATAACAATGGAAAAAAGTAATCTGTATTTGAGTGATGCAAGACTAGCACTAGAATTATTGCCAGATAAATTCTCACATCGCGAATTTCTCGAATTTCTATTTCTAACTGTAGAACACTACAACCATTTTTGGTATAATCAGCTTCAAAAAGCCAATATCTGGTCTGAACTATCTTCCAATCTTCCCAAGTGATCTAAATGATGTGGTCAGAAAAATACCGACCTCAAAGCATCGCTGATATGGTAGGAAATGAAGAAGCACGGACTGCTTTTGTAGAATGGTTTGCCAAATGGAAAAAGGGAACTAAACCTCTCCTTTTAGTTGGTCCTCCCGGAATTGGAAAAACTACACTAGCAAATTTAGCTTCAAAACAATTTGGATATGATATGATTGGTCTTAATGCAAGTGATATTAGAAATAAACAACGAATACAAGAAATGTTAAGTCCTGTTCTTAGTAATTTGAGTATTTTTGGCAAACAAATGATTTTTGTTGATGAAGTTGATGGAATTCATGGAAGATCAGATTTTGGGGGAGTTGAAGGATTAATTAAAATTCTAAAGGAGCCCACCGTTCCAATAATTCTAGCTGCAAATTCAGAAACCTCTGATAAGATGAAAGGTATCAAAAAAGTTGTAAAAACAATTCATCTAAAACCACTCCCTCCAAGACTTTTACAACTTTATCTTCAAAAAATTCTCAAAAATGAAAATGCAAAACTTGGGCTCGGTTCCATTATTAAAATCATAATTAACTCTAGAGGTGATCTTCGTTCAATGATAAATTCTTCTCAGGTACTTGTTACTGGATTTGAGCCATCAACTGAAAGGTCCTTTGAGCGTCTAAATGTAGAGGATGGAATAAATGCATTTTTTAAAGCAAATTCGAAAGATGAAGCTAGAATTGTACTCTATTCTTTACGAATAGACCCGCGAGAAAAAATTAACGCGTTTTACTCTAGTGTGATAACTAGCAACATTTCACAAATAGAGATGGAAAAAATGTTACAGGTTCTTTCAGAAGCTGATCTTTTGTATGGCAGAATTATGAAAACTCAGGAATGGAGACTCTTAAGATACCTTGATAATATTTTGCTAAAGTTATATCAAAAAGATATCTCAATTAGATATACAAAATATAATCTATCTTGGCCACTTCTTAATCGATTACGTTGGGATGGTAGAAGTATCAAATCACTAGCAAATGTTTTTGCAAAAAAAATGCACATTTCAAAAAGTACGTTTGCTACATTTTATTTTCCATTCATTCTATTTTGTATGAAAAATAAAAAATTAGAATTGGAAATAGACGATACCTTAACAGAACTTCTTGAAAAGGAGATGAAATTGTTAAAATGAGTTGGCGCAAAATTACCATGAAATTTCCTGGGACTTGTCTAGTTTGTAATGAAAAAATTGACGCAAATGAAGTTGGATTGTGGGCAAAAGGACAAGGTGTTAAACATGAAAAGTGCGCCGAAATTAAAGAACTCAAATGTATTGTTTGCGGAGGCCCAGCAGGCTGTCCTACATGCGAATTCCAAGATAACTGTGATCGAAACATTGTTTCACAGTTATGTATATGTAAAAAGTGTAGTAATTCAGAAATGTCTTATGAGTCGTACATAACTTCTGTAAAAAAGAAATTTCCTCTCATAAATTCTGCCTAATTTGAAAATTATCAAATGGTATTCTGATTTTTCTTATGACAACACAGGTAAAGAGAACCGAAGAAATTTCCAGATAAGGTTCTAATTAAATTAATATATGTCAAAGCATGTTTCAGATCTCCGGGCATGCATTCTGATAAAATCAAGGACTATTTACAAAAAAATAAAACAGCGCATCAGGGTGGCGGTCAAGACAGAATCTTATCCCAACACGAAAAAGGAAAGCTAACAGCAAGAGAAAGAATTGACTTACTTTTAGATGAGGGTAGCTTCACTGAAGTTGATGCTCTAACTACCCATCATTATCATGAATATGATATGCAGAAAAAAAAATTCTTGGGTGATGGTGTAGTTGGTGGATATGGAACAATCCATGGAAGAAAAGTTTTCGTTTTTGCTTATGATTTTACTGTTTTAGGAGGCACACTTAGTCAAATGGGTGCCAAAAAAATTACTAAACTCATGGATCATGCAGTAAGAAACGGTTGTCCTGTAATCGGTATAATGGATTCCGGAGGAGCAAGAATTCAAGAGGGAATAATAAGCTTAGATGGTTTTGCAGATATTTTCTATCATAATGAATTAGCATCAGGTGTAGTGCCACAAATTACTGCAAGTATTGGACCATCTGCAGGAGGTGCAGTTTATTCTCCTGCAATGACTGACTTTGTAGTTATGGTTGAAAAGACAGGAACAATGTTTGTAACTGGTCCAGATGTTGTCAAAACAGTTCTTGGTGAAGAAATTTCATTTGAGGATTTAGGTGGGGCTATGGCTCATGGAACAAAAAGTGGTGTGGCACACTTTGTGGTCAAAAATGAATACGAATGTATGGATTGCATCAAAAAACTGCTCTCATACCTTCCACAAAACAATTCACAAGAGCCACCGACTGTAAAAACTGATGACGATCCTAACAGACTAGATCACAATCTCATAAATATAATTCCAGAAAATCCACTCCAACCTTATGATATGAAAGAGATCATTAATTCCATTGCTGACAATCACGAATTCTTTGAAATTCATGAATTATTTGCACCAAATATAGTTGTAGGTTATGTTAGATTAAACGGAAAAGTAGTTGGTATTGTTGCAAACCAACCACTTAGTCTTGCTGGTGCAATTGACATTGATTCCTCCAATAAAGCTGCAAGATTCATCAGATTTTGTGATGCTTTTAACATTCCACTCATCACACTAGTTGATACACCTGGATACATGCCAGGTTCTAATCAAGAACACAATGGAATCATTAGACACGGAAGCAAACTATTATTTTCTTATTGTGAAGCAACTGTTCCAAAAATTACTCTTGTAATTGGAAAGGCGTATGGTGGGGCTTACATTGCCATGGCAAGCAAATACCTCAGAACCGACATAAACTACGCATGGCCTACAGCCAAAATTGCAGTGCTTGGTGCAGAAGCTGCTGTTAAAATTATGAATAGAAAGGAACTTGCCAAGGCAAAAGATCCAGACGCTCTAAAGAAAGAGCTAATGGAAGAGTTTACCGAAAAGTTTGAAAACCCATATGTGGCTGCATCTTTGGGAACACTAGATGCTGTAATTGATCCAGCAGAGACAAGACCAATGTTGATCAAAGCACTTGAAATGCTTGAAAATAAACGTGAAAAACAGCTGCCACGAAAACATGGCAATATCAATCTGTGAGAGAAAATGATTGAGAAAGTTCTAATAGCTAATAGAGGGGAGATTGCGATTCGTGTAATTAGAACCTGTAAAGCTTTAGGAATTAAAACGGTTGCAGTATATTCTGATGAAGATTACAATTCCTTGCATGTAAAACAGGCAACAGAATCTTACAACATTGGGGAAGGGACACCAGCTAAAAGTTATTTAAACCAAGAGAAAATCTTGGAAACAATTTTGGCATCTGGTGCAGATGCTGTTCATCCTGGTTATGGTTTTCTTTCTGAAAACCCTGACTTTGCACGCCTTTGTGAAAAAAACAAAATCAATTTCATTGGTACAACTTCAAATTCTATGGAACTGTGTGGAGACAAAATGCAATGTAAAGCTGTAATGCTAAAGGCCAAAGTTCCAACAGTACCAGGAAGTCCAGATATTGTAAAAGATGCAGATGAAGCTCTACAGATTGCTAATGAAATCAAATATCCAGTTTTACTAAAGTCAGTATATGGTGGTGGTGGGCGAGGAATACGACTTGTACATAACGATAAAGAGCTTAACGAAAATTATGATTCTGCTGTAGGCGAATCAATGGCAGCTTTTGGCAAATCAGCAATGCTTGTAGAAAAATTTCTTGAAAAAATAAGACACATTGAATATCAATTAGCACGAGATAAGAAAGGTAATACTGTACACATATTTGAAAGAGAATGTTCAATTCAAAGACGAAACCAAAAACTTATCGAGCAAACACCTTCACCCGTTGTAGATCAAGAAACAAGAGACAGAATAGGAGAAATAGTTGTAAGGGCAGCAAAAGCAGTAGATTACACTAACCTTGGCACTGCAGAATTTCTTAGGACAGATGAGCGAGAATTCTTTTTCATAGAAATTAATGCCAGACTACAAGTAGAGCATCCAATAACAGAACTTGTTAGCGGTTTAGACCTGGTAAAATTACAAATAGACATAGCAAATGGTGAACCAATTCCATTCAAACAAAAGGATCTTAAAATGAATGGATACGCAATTGAATGTAGAATCAATGCAGAAGACACTTTTTTGGACTTTGCTCCCTCAACAGGTCCAATACCCGATGTTACTATTCCATCTGGACCAGGAGTTAGATGTGACACATACCTGTATCCAGGGTGTACTGTTTCCTCATTTTATGATTCGCTTATGGGAAAACTTTGCACATGGGGACAAACTTTTGAAGAATGTAGACTTCGGATGTTAACTGCGTTGAATGATTTTTACATTCAAGGAGTAGAAACATCAATTCCATTGTACAAAACAATTCTAAAGACAGATGAATACAAAAATGGTGAGCTTTCGACTGACTTTTTGAAGAGATATGGAATATTAGATAGACTAACTGCAGATATTAAAGAAGATAAAAACGCAAACAAAGAAGCAGCACTTGCTGCAGCTGTTATTCATTCTGAATATTTCAAAAGCAGAGTAACATCATCTGTAGAAGACAGTACACGTTGGAAGAGTCAACTGGACTGAGCAAATATGGACTGTAAAATAGAAGACATTGAAGGAACATTCAATGGTGAAATAGTAGAGAATCTAGGAAATAACGAATATGTCATTAAATTAAACGACAGAGAACAAAACCTAAAAATTCTAAACATGGATGCAAGAGGAATTGAATTTGTTTTGGATCAAAAATATCACAAAGTAAAGTATTTGGAAAGTGGAACCTCAAAGATGAATCTAGTAGTCGATGGCGTTCCAATGACGCTAAACCTACATGCAAATCTTGATGAAATTGTTTACAAAAATGTTGGTGGCGGTGGGCCCGCAGGAACAGAACTTGCACTAAAAAGCCAAATTCCTGGGAAGGTTATTTCAATTGCATTTCAAGAGGGAGCAAGTGTAAAGAAAGGGGAAGCTGTATGTGTTTTAGAATCTATGAAAATGCAAGTCACTGTCAAGGCTCACAAAGATGGAAATATTAAATCAATAAAGATCAAAGAAGGCGGGACTGTTGCAAAGAATGATGTTATCGCTGAAATAGAATAAACAGCAAGCAATTCAGTTTCCTTTTTTAAGAAAGTTTTTGATTTCCTCATAGTTTGGTTCTACTAGTGGATCATCTGAAACCCACTTGTAGCCAATCGTTCCATCTTCATTGATTATGAAAACTGAGCGTTTAGCAGCATCATAGTCTTTTATATGTAAAAGATGTGGCATCAAGATGTCATAATCCCTTATCGTTTTACTTTTGTAGTCACCAAGAATAGGAAATTTTAGATTATGTTTTTCTGCAAAAGCTTTGTTTGCAAAAGGTCCATCATTACTAATAGCTACAACTTGAGCTCCAAGCTTTGAAATTTCATCCCATGAATCTCTAAATGTACACATTTCGGTTTCACAAACCGGTGAGCTTGCTGCAACAAAAAATGATAGAATTATTTTTTTTCCAATGAATTCGTCAAGTGTTCTCATTTTTAATTCTGTATCAACTAATTCAAAGTTTGGAGCTTTATCTCCTACATTCAATGCCATGAATAAGTTATAATAATTTGTCATATTAAGGATTTTAAAATTTTTCTTCTACAAAACTAATGATCGAAAAAAAATGTGCATAACTTTTTATATCTTCGGAAGGATGTCAAAGCTACTTTGGTGGGAGAAGTCTTTGGTAGCTATAGCCTTGTCTTAGCTATGTTTGGTTTTGCCATCGTTGTTATGGCTCCTGCACTTATCATATCTAGAATGATATCCCCAAGAACGAGAAGTAATCCAGTAAAATTCCTACCAATGGAATGTGGTCAAGTCCCATCGGGCGCCGGTAGAACTCACTTTATGATGCAGTATTATTCTTTCATTCTAATGTTTGTCGTATTTGATGTAATGGCAATCTTCTTGTATGCATGGGGTAGCACGATTCTGAATTTAGAAAAAACCGCGACCCTTCCTATTATGGCATTTTTAGGAATAATGTTTGCTGCAATGGCCTATGCACTTTATCAATCAAAGAGGAGAGATATTTGGTAATTCTTTATACAACTTCAGTCTACAATGGAAGTAAGGGATTCGATTGTTAAAAGATCTACTTACTCCACAAACTACCAATGCTTTTGTTGGTAAACTAGGAGATATTCTGGTTAAAGCAATCGATAAACCATTGGGCTACGCCATTAATTGGGGTAGATTATGGTCTCTCTGGCCCGTACATATTGAAACTGCATGTTGCAGCATAGAATTTGGAGCAGCATCTAGTCCTAGATACGATGTTGAAAGATTTGGCATCATTGAAGCCTTTGGTTCGCTACGACAATGTGATTTGGTTGTAGTTCAAGGAACCATAACAAGAAAAATGGCTCCACGTCTTCGACTAGTCTATGATCAAATGCCAGAACCAAAATACGTCATTGCAATGGGCGCTTGTGCAATCACTGGAGGATTGTACTTTGATTCGTACAATGTTCTTCCAGGAATTGATGGCATTTTACCAGTTGATGTATATGTACCAGGTTGTCCCCCTAGACCTGAAACACTTATCCAAGGATGTTTACTCCTTCAGGAGAAAATTAAGTGCATGAAGGCTAGGTAGGATCCAAATGAGTTCATCAGATACAGATACTAAAACAGAAACAAAGGAAAAAGAAACTACACAAACAAAACCTGTTGTTGTGGAGACAACTCCTGCTGAGAAAGGACCAGAATTACCAAAGTTTGAAAAAGATCTTTCAAATAAAATTACAGAGAAGTTTGGTTCCAAAACAGAAATTGCGTTTGTAAAACCAGATAGAGTTAGAGTAAATGTAAAAAAAGAAGATATCATTAATGTTGCCTCTTACATTCGAGACGAGCTAAACTTTGACCATGCTGAGTCTGTAACTGGAGTTGATTTTCCTAACGACAAGGAAATTGAAGTAGTATATCACTTGGGTTCATACACCGACCCTAAACTAGCCAGGCAAGTACTTTCATTAGCTACAAGAACCACAAGAGAAGATAATCCTAATCCAGGAAACGATTCCACTAGATTACCTAGTCTTAGGGACATATTCTATAGTGTAGAATTTCACGAAAGAGAATGTTTTGAGATGTTAGGGGTTTACTTTGAAGGTCATCCTGATAATCGACGTTTACTGTTACCTGAAGATTGGGCAGATATTCCTCCACTTAGGAAAGACTTTGCAATAAAGGGTAGATAACAATGAGTGTGCCACTTCCCCCTGGTCTTCAATTAGAAAAATTCGAAGAGGATGATAAGATAATGACTCTCAATGTTGGCCCTCAACATCCAGGTTCAGGTCATATGAGACTCATTATCAGAGTTGATGGAGACTACATTGTTTCTTGTGACCCAGATCCTGGATATGTGCATCGTGGAGAAGAAAAAATGGCAGAATACAGAAACTATATCCTAAACATTCCTCATCTTGAAAGACCAGTAATTCATGATTCCTGTAACATACTTTATCCATATGTTTTGGGTGTTGAAGAACTATTAGGGCTTGAGGTTCCAGAACGTGCAAAATATGTAAGAGTAATTGCTGCGGAATTAAACAGGTTAAGCTATACCCTTTATTGGTTAGCTATCTATGGAATTTTCTTGGGTCATTCGACTATGTTTATGTGGCCTGTAGGAGATAGAGAGCTGGCAATTGATCTCTTAGACAAATTAACCGGCGCAAGAGTTACACATTCATATTTTGTACCAGGTGGTATTCGAAACGATTTTCCAGCAAACTTTGAAGATGTATGTATTCGTCAAGTAAATTATCTCAAAAAACGCCTAAAAACATACGGCGATATTTTTTATGATAATCCAATTTTAATATCAAGAACCGAAGATACCGGCATACTTTCACGAGAAGATGCAATAAGACTTGGAACTACGGGTTCTGTTCTGAGAGCAAGTGGTGTAGACTTTGATGTTAGAACGAAGGAACCGTATGATGCTTATGAAGAGCTTGACATTCACACTAACGTCTTAAAAAAAGGTGATTCATATGATAGATCAAAAGTTCCATGGCTTGATATGCTTGAGAGCTGTAACATAATTAAACAAGCATTAGAAAAAATGCCAAAGTCTGGTTCTGTAAGAGTAAAACTAAAACCAAATCCAAAAGGAGGAGACGATGAAGTATACAAAAGAGTTGAATCAGGACGTGGTTCTCTTGGAGTCTACATAGTTTCACGCAGCAAACCAGAACCTTATCGTCTCAAATTAAGTGTTGGTTCGTTTAGAAACCTAATTTGCTTGCCCTATTTGCTAAAGGGAGAAAAATTAGGAAATATGCCAGCAGTATATTGGGGTCTTAACTATTGGCCAGTGGAGGCAGATAGATAAATGTCAGTTATTGCACCAAAGTTCAGACTAGGGCATTTTATAAAAAGCATCACAAATGACATATTTTGGATCGTAGTTCTGATAACATTAATTGGCATCCCTGTCATCTTCATAGTTCTCTTTTACATTGATTTGCCTGTATTAGATGGAGAACTCGTTACTCCATTTTTGGCTTTTACAATGTTGGCCCATCCAGAACTTTCAATTCCACTTATTGACTCTTTTATGAATACGGATTTTTTCAGAATTGCAATATTTCCTGGCTTTGGTTTTGCTGCTTTAATTGCAGGTAGTACAATTTTTGTTGAACGAAAACTTCTGGCAAAACTTCAGCTCAGGGTTGGACCATTTTACTGTGGAAAAATCGAAGGAATTCTTCAATTAGTTGGAGACGGACTAAAACTACTTTCAAAAGAAATTATTATTCCAGCTAAAGCTGACAAACCTATCTTTTGGGCTGCACCAGTTTTGTTTGTTGCAACTGCAGCTGCATTTGTTGCTTTAATCCCAGTAGCTCCAGGTTGGGTTGTTGCGGACGTTGATGTAGGATTACTTGCAGTCTTTGCAGTCATTGGATTCTTTCCTATAATCACTGTTTTGTCATCGTGGTCTGCAAACAGCAAATATCCATTCATTGGAGGAATTCGAGCACTTCACCAAATGATTTCATTTGAAATACCGCTAATTTTGTCATTGCTTGGTGTTGTAATACTTACTGGAACTCTTAATTTAACTGAAATTGTTCAAAGTCAAACTAGCTATTGGTGGATTATATTTCTTCCAATAGGAGCTATCGTCTTTTTCATTACCATGTTGGCTGAACTAGAACGAATTCCTTTTGATTTGCCAGAAGCAGAAAGTGAAATTGTTGCAGGATGGCTAACTGAATTTTCTGGCATGATGTATGGTTTAGTTCAGTTAGGTTCCTACATAAAGCTGTATGCCTTTGCTGCATTGTTTGTTGTACTATTCCTTGGTGGTTGGAATGGTTTTGGTGTAATTCCCCCGACTCCTCCCGAAATTGTTGACTTTGGAATTCAGGCTGGACCTATTTCTGTTGATTTACCTGGAATAGAAAAACTAACTGAACGAACTCTTAATTTTTCGTTAATAAATGGTGTTGTATGGTTTGTCTTTAAAACTGTAATAGTAATATTTTTCATTTTAATTCCTCGAGGAGTTTTTCCAAGAGTTAGGATAGATCTTTTGTTGCATATTGGTTGGTACAAATTGATCACTCTTTCATTCGTTAACATCTTTATAGCTCTCGGCTTGCTGTATGCTGGAGTATTGGGACCGGGAGGATTGCTATAATGGGTACGGCAACTGGAATTATTCGGGCATTAAATTCAGGAATAAAACACCTTGCAGTTAAACGATTTACATTACGATATCCTGAACAAAAACTCAAGTTCGTAGGAGATGGATATCAATTTGATCCAACCACTGGTGTAGGAATTGCTGGATATAAGGGACGACACCTGCTTTTTCATGATAAATGTACAGGATGTCAGCTATGTGCTATTGCATGTGAAGGAGTTGCAGAAGCAATTGGTATGGTTAAGGTGCCAGAAGACTGGAAACACAACAAGAAAGCAATCATGCCACAGATAGACTATGGAAAATGTGTTTTTTGTGGTTTATGCGTTGATGCATGTCCTTTCTATGCATTATACATGACAAATGATTATGAATTATCCTCATTTAGTAAGGAGGCATTAATTTACACACCTGCCCAACTACAAGTAAAGCCAGAGGTTCAACAAGATGCAGAAATCATAATTGACGACCGGGGTGCATACCATGGTTGACGCAGCATTTCTTGCATTATCCGTTTTAACAATTGGTACTGCAATTGCAGCACTTGAGATGCGTTCATTAATTTATGGTTCCATAGCTCTTATGGGTTCACTTGGTGGAATTGCAGGATTTTTCTTATTATTGGATTCTCCCTTTGTTGCAATGTTTCAAATTGCAGTTTACGTGGGTTCAATTGCAGTATTAATTTTGTTTACTGTAATGCTAGTAAAAAGAGAATTAATTTTTCAAAAAATTGAAGATCCTAAAAGAAAATTTGCTGGTATTGGTTTAATGTTGGTACTAATGGTAGGAATTGGATCTATCATTCTTGATTCTGGATTAAAAACAATAGTCACAGATGAACCAGCAGTAGACTATAGAGAAATAGGAGTAGACTTTGTAACATACTACTGGCCTGCGTTGATAGCTATGGCACTTATTTTGGCAGGAGCTGTAACTGGAGCACTTGTTTTAGCAAGAAGGGAGGATGTTGAAGATGAGCAACGAGCTAATTGATTTTGTAATTGTTTCTGTTGCATTATTAGGTATTGGAATTTATGGTCTAGCTGTAAAACGAAATGCAATCCGGATGCTTTTTTCAATTGAAATTATAATTAATGCTGCAAATCTTAATCTTGTAGCCTTTGGCCGATTCATTCCTGGTAGTGAAGGGCAAACACTTGCACTATTTTCTATAGGCATAGCTGCTGCTGAAGTCGCAGTAGGGCTTGCACTGATAATAGTGGCCTATAGAATGTACAAAAACATCGACATTGCTGAATTTAGGAGCCTTAAAGGATAATGGAGTATGCATTACTTCAGGCAGTCTTCCTGCCTCTGTTACTTTCACCACTAGTCTATTATCTTGGCAGAAAAGTCGGACCTAATGCAGCAACATGGTTTAGTTTTGGAATACTACTCTACTGCACAATTCTGATCATTGTTGCAGCCCTTAATGGAACATATGAAGAACATTATCCATGGACTGAGTTATTTGGCGAATTTGGATTCCTATTAGATGGTTTAGCTGCTCCATTTGCCATAATCATCTATGTTTTGGCAACAATTCTTGCATTGTATTCTAAACCTTACATGGTTCACAAATTCAAAGAAAACTTTCACGAGCTATATCAAAGCAAAACAGGAGGTGGAAGTGCTGGTCAAACTACCGCAATCGTAGAATCGTCTGCATTAACAGAATATGTTAACAAACAATCTGGAATCTACTTTGCATTATTCCTTGTCTTTTCAATGGGAATGCTTGGAACAGTACTTGCAACCAATCTAATTGAATTTTATATTTTCTTTGAGGTCATGCTCGTTCCTGCTTTCTTCTTAATCGCTTTTTGGGGTGATGGTCCTAGACGACGAATTGCATTAATGTTCTTTTTATGGACTCATGTTGGTGCAGTAATTTTACTTTTAGGATTTTTGACAATTGGTCTTAGTATTGGAAGTTTTGATTTTGCTGACATTAAAGAATCAGAGATTCCATCAGACGTTGTACTTTTAGCAGCTGTTGCTATTCTCATAGGACTTGGGGTAAAGCTTGCAGCTTTCATGTTCCATATTTGGCTCCCTTATGCACACGCTTCAGCTCCTACTCCAATTAGTGCATTGTTATCGCCAGCTATGATCGGAATTGGAGCCTATGCTATCTTTAGATTAATCATTGAATTTTTGCCAGGTCAATATGAAGTTCTTGCAATTTGGATACACATCTGGGGACTTGCAACCATGTTCTATGGTGGTGCAATGGCCTTAATGCAAGATGACATCAAGCGAATGTTTGCATATTCAAGCATTAGTCAAATGGGATATCTTTTGTTTGGCATTGGCTCGTTTTCTGTTTTGGGACTTGCAGGCGCAGAAATGATGTATGTTACTCACGGACTAGGAAAGGGTCTTCTCTTTATGACCGCTGGAGTTCTAATACTACAGGTAGGTTCTAGAAAAATTTCACAGCTTGGAGGATTGGCAGGAAAGATGCCAATTACTGCAGTATGTGCTGTAATAGGGGCCCTTACCATTATGGGCATTCCTCCAACGAGTGGATTCATGGGAGAATGGACATTATTTTACGGTGCCTTAGAAACAGCACTCGAAGAAGGTTCTACCTTACGGGCAGTAGCATTTGGTTTGGGTCTTGTAGCAACAGTTCTTACAATGGCTTACATACTTTGGATGCTAAAGCGTGTCTTCTTTGGAAAACTTCCGGAAAATCTTTCTGATGTAAAGGATGGAAGTTGGTATATGCTTGCACCTATGATGGTGTTAGCAGGATTTACTATTGTTGTAGGAATTTATCCTGACATATTCTTTAACAAAATTATTCCATACATGAGTGGAGTGTTGGGAGGATAATTAATGGCAACTGAGTTTATGGGTTTAGACGTAAGTGCAATTAGTGCTTGGACAATTTGGATTCTGCCTTTCCTCGCAGCAGTGATCATTCCTGCTGTTGGAAAAGGTTCCAAGAAAGCAACTGGTTATGTTGCTGTTGGTTTGGCACTCGCAAGTGCATTGTTTGCAACTTCTCTTTTACCTGGTGCACTTGAAGCTCAAGAAGTACATGATCAAATTCCGTGGATCTCATCAATAGGTCTGAAAGCAGGAGTGTTAGCTGATCCACTTGCTGTAATAATGGCTAATGTTGTAGGATGGATTTCATTTCTGATTTTGGTCTACAGCATTGGTTACATGAAAGGCGACAAAGATATTGTAAGATTCTGGTTCTGGATGATGTTCTTTATTGGTTCCATGCAGCTTATTGTATTATCTGATAATTTATTACAGCTGTTCTTTGGATGGGAAGGTGTAGGTCTTGCTTCTTATGCATTGATTGGTTTTTGGTATCGTGATAAAGCACAACACCATGTTGGAAAAGAAGGATACTCGACACTTGGAATAATGGAATATTATTCGCCAACTCATGCAGGAATGAAGGCATTCATCATGACAAAAGTTGGAGACATTATGATGTTAGCTGGTATGTTCTTGATATTTGCGTATGCGGGTACTTTTGGATTCAAAGAACTAATCGGAGATACTGCTTGGGCAACAACAATGTCAGCAGAGGGTCTTTTGGTTCCAGCTGCTGTTTTACTTTTTGGTGGTGCATTAGGAAAATCTGCTCAATTTCCACTAAATGAGTGGTTGCTTGAGGCCATGACTGGCCCTACGGCAGTTTCCGCTTTGATTCACGCAGCAACAATGGTAAAAGCTGGAGTCTTTTTGGTAGCAAGACTAGGTCCTTTGTTCTTTGCTTTAGGTGCTGCAGGAATTTTAGCAGATCAATTTTTTGAAATCATAGCTTGGGTTGGTGCCATAACTGCACTTTTGCTAGCAACGCAGGCCGTAGTAAATCCAGAAATCAAAAAAGTCCTGGCATATTCTACTGGCTCACAAATTGGTTATATGATGATGGCACTTGGAATTGCTGGACTATCACAACAATTCGTTGATGGTTATACCGCAGGATTCTACCACTTGATTTCACATGCAATGTTTAAGGCATCTTTGTTCATGGCAGCAGGTTCGTTGTTGCATGTTGTCGGATCTCGATTTATGACAGACATGGGAGGACTGAGGAAACAGATGAAGAAGACATATGCATTCATGTGGGCAGCAGGTCTTGCATTAATGGGTGCGCCATTTATCACAACAGGATTTTGGAGCAAAGACGCAATCTTTGCTGCAGTATACGAATCAGGAAATACTTGGGCTTTGCCAATTTTTGTAATTGCTATTTTGACTGCAGTAATTACAGCATTCTACACCACAAGAATGATAGGAATGGTTTTCTTTGGAAAGAAAAGTAAACACATTGAGAAGATGGAAAGTGAAGGAAATCACATTCATGAAGCACCAATGTTAATGTGGGTTCCATACGGAATACTTGCAGTACTAACGATAGGAATAGGAATCATCGGCTTGTCTGCAGAAGAAGGAATTCATGAACTATTTACAGAATATCTTGAAAATTCATTTGGAATTTATTCAGTTCTTCCTGAAGTTGACGAATCTATGTTGCCTGGTTTTCTATCTGGTCTTAATCCAATAGCATTAGGTTCCTCGCTAATTGCATTTTCTGTTGGTTTTGGATTGGGATACATTTTCTATATTGGACGGTGGGTAGATCCTGTCAAGTTTGTTAATTCTAACTTGTTCTTCTATGCCTTACACAAGGTAATGCTAAACAGATGGTATCTAAACGCAATAATTTACTGGGTATTTGTTATTGCACCACTTTGGCTAGCACGAGGAATTTGGAGATACTTTGAGCGAACGGCAATTGATATGGGAATGAACGTTGGATTAGAACGAACTATTGGTTGGAGTGCTAAGGTAGTTCAGGCATCTCAAACAGGTATAGCACAGTCTTATCTTTTCGTATTTGGAGCAGGACTTCTCTTTATTGTCCTGATATTGTTAATTTAGGTGGTAATGGATGATCGAAATTACATCAACTCCAGTGATTTTGATTGCAATATTAGGTACAATAGGTGTAGCCCTTCCAATAATTAGCATTTCACGAAAGGAAAGAGGTTCATCATCATTTTACGGTGCCATTACCTTTGGTGCGTTACTAGCTTCAATTGGTTACGTTGTATATCAGATTTTTTCTGAAAATATTTTACCAGGAGCTGTCTTTTCAGAAGATGTTCTTGTTGATGATACTTTTGGTAGCTTGTTTGCAATTGCAATGTTAATTGTTGCAATGATGACAACAGTTGGCTCATTCAATTACATGCGAAACAAACCTCATACTGCGGTATATTTTTCGTTGATTCTTTTGTCCACTATAGGAATGGTACTCATTGCATATTCTACTGACTTGATAATGCTTTTAATTGCGTGGGAACTAATGAGTATCCCAACATATGTTCTAGCCGGCTTTATCAAAAAAGATCCAATGTCAAATGAAGCTGCACTCAAATACTTTTTGTTTGGTGCACTTGCATCAGCAATTATAATTTACGGAATTTCAATTGTATATGGTATTACAGGTTCAACTAACATTGGCGAAGTAATTCAGGGATTTGCAGCACTTGATTCAGACATGATGCCTCTTGCATTGTTAGCTGTTGCAATGTTTATTGCAGGATTTGGATTCAAAATGGGACTTGTTCCGTTCCACATGTGGTTACCTGATGCCTATGAAGGCTCTCCGCCAACTATTGCCACACTTTTAGCAGCTGGAACAAAGAAAGCAGGATTTGCTGCTGCAATACGAGTCATTGTAATGGGTACAATTGCTCTAAACTTGGAATGGACTTTTGCCCTCGGAATAATTGCTGTAATGACTATGACTGTTGGAAATGTTGCTGCAATTATGCAAAAAAATCTGGCAAGAATGCTTGCCTATTCCAGTATAGGACATGCTGGATACATCCTAATAGGCCTCTCAATTGCACCATTTAGCTCTATAGGACTTCAAGGTTCACTCTTTCATATCTTAAATCACGCAGTAATGAAAGGTGCTGCATTCATTGCAGTAGCTGGAATAGTTTCAACTTTGGCAATTGCAAATATTGAAAAGCTAAAAGGTCTTGGAAGAAAAATGCCAATTACTTCATTAGGACTTGTTATTTCACTTCTTGCATTAGCTGGAGTTCCCCCACTTAATGGATTTTGGAGTAAATTGATATTATTTGGTGCTGCAATTGATGCAGGTCCAGTAGCTGCTTGGGCTCCCTGGCTTGCTATAGCCGGTGTTCTAAACAGCGCACTTTCACTAGCTTACTATGGTTGGATTATTCGAAAGATGTACTTTGAAGGAGAGACAGAAAAAAGAGTCAAAGAACCAAAATCTATAATTGCCGTCATGATATTTTCTATCATCTTCATAGTAGCAATCGGAGTCTATCCAGACCCAATCATACAATTTACAGAAAGTGCTGTACCTTCACTTAGTATGGCAATCTCGCCTTGAATATCGTAAATTTAATTAGATTCTCTAAATTTGATTTTGCATCGCCATCAGTGATTTTTCTTAGACCAAACCGTGCTTTTTGAGAATAATTTTTCAATAAATCTTCCATTTTGTTAAATACGTCACGTGGATCAGAACTTTTTTTGATTAACAGATTGAATAATTTATCTTCATTTTTCCAGTCATGAAGATCATCTTGAATTTGATAAGCAACGCCAATGTTTTTTCCATATTCTGATAAAGCTTCAATTTCTTCTTCAGTCCCTCCTCCAAGTATAGCTCCGAGTCTTGCTGCAGTTTCAAATGCCGTTGCAGTTTTGTATTCTATGACTTTAAGGTAATCATCAAATGTCACATCCTCACTTTCTTCTAATTTACCTTCAAGAATTTCTCCTTCACTCATTAGCATTGCAGTTGTGGAAAGATCTTTTGTTATCCTAGGATTGTTAATTCTAGAAGAGATATTGAGAATTAAACCCAAAACAAAATCTCCTGAAAGAATACTAGTATTATATCCATATTTGATATAAAATGGGTCTTTGTGTCTCCTTAACGTTTCATTATCTATAATATCATCATGAATGACCGATTCTGTGTGTAGAAGCTCTACGGCACATGAGGCAACATAGGCATTTTCATCGGCCTTTCCCACACTTTCTGCTGCCAGGATTAAAATTAAGGGCCTAATTCGTTTTCCTCCCTCCGTTGCATATTTTAGGGAATCAATAAACTCTGATTCTGAATATAGATCAAGTTCAGATTCTAATGAAGAATCAATTTTTTTAATATAATTTTCGTATGTTTCTAGAAGAGGATTGACTTCAATGTTTTTCCTGTCCAAAATAACCCTTGATAAATTTCTTTTAGTTTCATATTAATACTTGGTGCTCCCGCCGGGATTTTCATCATTAAGATTTTGAACCCGGGATCACCGCCTTGAAAGGGCGGTATGCTTGACCGGTCTACACCACAGGAGCCCGATTTGCATCGTGTTATCTTATCCATAAAATCTTTTTGAAACTCCAAAGATTTTTTTATCACCTTAAAACGATAAAACCCGTGAATTCTCTAATAAAACTAATCGATGAATTGATCGAAGAACGAAGTTTGTTGAAACATCCATTTTACCAAATGTGGTCTGATGGAAAATTATCTCTTGATTCTTTAACTGGGTACTCAAAAGAATATTTCCAACTTGTAAAGGCAGTCCCATCCTTTATGACACCTATAATAAAAAATGCTACTGAAACAGTTGTTGGAGAACTTACTTCAAATCAAGAAGAAGAAGTGCAACACATTGGACCTTGGATAAAATTTGCTGGAGCATTAGGGGTGCCTGAAAAGGAATTAGAACAATATCCAGGTCTTTCCAAAACGAGACAAGCTGTTTCTCAACTTTCATCATTGATGAATTCCTTTGAAGGAGGATCTTGTGCAATGTATGCTTTTGAAAAGGAAATTCCAAAAATTAGTCAAGTAAAGTTAGATGGATTGGTAGAATTTTATGGAATTGACAGTGAAGATGCAACAGAATACTTCAAACTTCATACAGAAGCAGACATCAGACATGCTGCAAGCTGGAGAAAAATTCTTGACAAATCTTCAACAAATGACGAAGATATGATTAAAACTGCAGAAAAATCATTATCTGCACAAAACTTGTTGCTTGACAGTTGTTACGAAGCTTACTGTTAACTGTATAACATTTTATACTGAGAATCAAATCTGTTGTTCGAGGGCCCGTAACTCAGCTTGGTAGAGTAACCGGCTCATAACCGGTGAGCCAAGGGATCGAAGCCCTTCGGGCCCATTCTAATTAGGTAACTAAATGCCTGTTTAGGAACGAAATACCATTAGTTTTAAAATGAGTAAATAGTAGATTTGATTGGCCGCAATGAAGAATCAGAGTTATATCTGAAAAATGATGTGAAGGCATTTGTCTGAGCTGCCAAATTCGATACAAAACAATTCTTAATAATTTCTCACTTGCTTATTGACATTTTCTAAAATTTCATTACTTACTAAATTATCCTCATGAAGTATTTTGGTAATTTCCATAATGTCAGTTAATTGATGCAATTTTACAGATTCTGATTCTAGCATTTTTTCTGCTCCTTCTAATCGATTTATTATAACGTATGCATCTGTAACTTTGGTTCCAGCTTCTTTTAGCTGTTTTACTCCATTTACAACTGAGCTACCTGTAGTAGCAACGTCATCAATAACTAACACCTTCATATCAGAACGTGTTACTCCTTCCACAGATTTTGTTGTACCGTGTTCTTTTGGTTTGTTTCTTACATAAATTAGTGGTTTTAGAATCTCAAAAGCCAATGCAGATGCAATTACCAAACCACCAGTAGGAATTGATGCAATAGAATCAAAATTATCTAATCCTATATCTTCTGTAATAGAATTTTGAAGATGCTTTATCATTTTTCGGAATTGATGTGGAAAACTTGGAATTATTCTAAGGTCAATATAGTAAGAGCTCTTTTTTCCACTTGAAAGGGTAAACTCTCCAAACCTGAGCACACCATTTTGATGTAAAAAGGTTGCAAACTCTTTTACAAATTCCACACTAAAATTAACTAAACTGGATTTATTTTGGTTTGTGTTTTGATTGAATTATGCCTGAAATCTGGTTAAATTATGGTAAAACAGAGGTAGTATTAGACATTAAAGCAGAAAACCTTGATCAAACTTTGGATAGTCAAGGAACTATCCTTAATGATTCAGAGATTGGACAAAAACTAGACTCTATAGATATAACAAAACCAATTGAGCTGGTAGTTCTAAACCATTCCAAACTAGTTAAAAAAACTATTTTAACATTATTTGAAAAATGTGAACTAAAGTCTGCACCAAAGCCACAAATTTTTGCAGATAAAAAAATCATCAAACTTGTAAAGGCAGGTCTACCAGAGGAAAATTCTGTTTCTGAATTCCGCAACACTGAACTTTCTAATTCCAACCTCGTCTTTATTTCGGAAATGGAATTTGATGGCTTGTTTGGATTTGAAAGTAATGCAACTCGATTAATAAAAAAATTTGGAAATGAACAAATGCTTTCTGCTTATGAGAAAAGAAATGGAAATCTACCTACTCCAGGACAGGAAAATGAGAATGTCCAAATAGCGCAAAAATTTACAGATGGATTTGAAATAAATGCAATTGAAATTGCAGCAAACTCTAAAGGTATAGTTGATTTGGTAGTTGGGCATCCATCAAAAACCATAACTGTTTCTAAATCCTTTCTTAATTCTGCAAAAAAAGAAGTAGAAAAACACCGTACATTAATGATTAGTACTGGAAAAGATTCCAGCAACGACTCACTTGGAAAATCATTGAATTCACTTTGGAATTGTAATGGAGCAATCAAAGATGGTGGTCTGGGTATCTTGCTTGCAGAATGCAAGGATGGGATAGGTTCTGAAGCCATTCAACAATACATAGAAGGGAGAATGAGTTTGGACAGACTGAAAAAACCTGCCAAGTATGTTAATGGAATGGAAGATCTACTGTTTCTAACTGAGATTCAAAAAAGATTTCAAGTTGGTTTGGTGTCTGTTCTACCTGAATTTTATACAAAGAAACTAAACATCACGTCATTTGCAGGAATAAAAAGGGTTATGGATCATGTTTTGAAAGTACAAGGAATTAAGCAAAAAGTTGCTGTAGTTTCTGATGGTGCACGTCTTCTTTTAGGGTAGTATTGAGGGTGGAAGAGGTGCACAAAGAATTGCAAGAACTATTACTAAAATATACATACTTACTCTACTTTTAGGTACCGGAGAAACATCATCAAGTGGCATTGCACCTGGATTTCGTGAGCTTAATAACAAAATGAACATTGCCATAATGAAATATCCTAGTACAAAAAGAATTCCTATGCTTGCAAAAGTACCAATTCTATGAATCTTTGAACCAAAAAGAGCTCTTGCCATGTGACCCCCATCAAGTTGCCAAGCCGGAAGAAGATTCAAAAACGTAATTAAGAATCCTAACCACGCTGCAAATAATACTGGAGTCATTAAAACTTCTTCTCCGTCACCACCTTTATTAAAAACTGCAAGTGCTGCCTTCATTAAGATAGGTTCATTCATCTCCATAAGCTGTGATCTTGAAAACAAATCTTCAGCTAATTCTTCATCAATTACGGGAGCTGTATATGCACCATACATTACCACAATGACAGTTATTACTAAACCAGCAATCGGTCCTGCTATTGCAACATCAAATAGTATATGTCGATTAACGGTCAATCCTCTAGATGTTATTATTGCTCCAAATGTAGGAATGCCGTATACTGGAATTCCTGGAATAAAGTATGGCCAAGATGTCTTTAGTTTATGTAATCTTGCTACAACAAGGTGTCCAGATTCATGAATCCCTAATATTCCCAAAAGAGAAATTGTGTAAATTAAAGCAATATCGAAAGGATCACCGATATAGATGAGAGTATTTGCACCAACCGTCCTGTAATACCCATCGATCATTACAAGTCCAAAAACTATTGAAAAAAGAATTCTAGGCGTCCAAGAACTCGATAACCATTTTCTCTGTTTTCGTGGCGGGAATCTGTTAACTAAAATGTAGATTCCAGCAGATGTTTTTTGTAATCTGCTTACTAGATCCCTCTCTTCTAATTTTTGAGCTAGTTGTACAAATTTGGATTTGAACTGCTCATCTTCTATTTTGAATTTCAAGGTATCTAAAGTCAAGTCCACATCGCTAACCTCAAAAATCGAAGAAACGATGGAAACTACCTCTTCTTGCGTCGGTTCGCTCACTCTACTTTGAGCGTAACTTGAACCATTAATTGCTTTTGTGGTTTAAATTATATGGATTTCGAGCTCTAGAATTCTAAATTTAGACTCAAAACCTATCCTCAAAATTAAATATTTGATATAATATTATCATTCATAATGCAAGTAATACTAAGACAGCTAGGCGATTGCATAATCAGGCGATGTGATCTGGCTGATATTATACCTATAATGGAAATAAACATGAAAACACTTCCAGAACATTATTCTGATTATTTCTATGAAAGCTTACTTGCAGAATTACCTGAAGCCTTTCTTGTTGGTGAAATTCAAGGAATACCAGTTGGGTATATCATGTGTAAAACAGAATATGGTTTTTCCAACTTCAAAAAACTTGGATTTGTCAAAAAGGGACATATAGTATCCATTGCAGTACTTGAGGGACATCGCCAAAAAGGAATTGGTAAAGCCATAGTGGAAGAGGCATTAAAGGGAGTAAAATCAAAAAAATGCGATGAGCTATACCTTGAGGTTCGTTGTAGTAATACTGGCGGTGTGAAACTATACGAGAATCTGGGATTTATTATAAAACAGAGATTAAAGGTATATTACCGTGATGGAGAAGATGCATTTTTGATGGCAATTGAATTCCATTACTAGATTCAAATAAATAACTCCATCCAAACTTGAAGCGCAATGTCAAAACGGCGTTCTACAGGAATTATTATTTTTATTTTAAGTATAGCAAGTTTTTTCGTATACGCCTATCTTCTAATGCTTTCTGAATGGAGCCCAATAGTTTTACAACTTTCAGTTCTAATGATTGCTGGAGGTATACTTGGTGTGATATCTTGGATTGGATATACCATGGCAACAACAAACTCGTCATCTTCAACAATTACCTCTGACGATGAAGAATAAATGCTATTTTGTAATCTTTACATCAACTACGGTTTGATAATAACGAGGACCAACAGCTCTTACTATTTTAGAATTAAGTACCTTAGAAACTACAGGTGAAATATCCATGAAATGGTTTTCCGAAAGCTTGGTAGCTTCGGATTTTTTATCTGCATGGATATGGGAATAGTAGTGAATTATTCCATTATTTTTTGTTGCAGCTACAGCAGAATCAAGAAACTCATCTGATCTTTCTGGAAGTAACATCAAAACTCTGTCCCCTTTATTTTCGAGCTTCTCTTTTATGATTTGAGCAGCGTCTCCTTGTATTGAAAATACCTTACCTGAAAGTTTGTTTAGTTTGATATTTTTTTCACATAATTCTACTGCATCTGGATTGATATCAATATTGTAAACAATGCATTTTTTATTTTTGGCAGCAATAATTGAGAACATTCCTATACCTCCAAACATGTTGATCACAGTTTGACCATCCAGAATTTGTTCTGCAATTCTGTTTCGTTCATTTGATAAACGGGGCGAAAAAAACGCTTTTTGTACGTCTACAATAAA
This sequence comes from Nitrosopumilales archaeon, assembly GCA_016276965.1. Taxonomy (GTDB): domain Archaea; phylum Thermoproteota; class Nitrososphaeria; order Nitrososphaerales; family Nitrosopumilaceae; genus CSP1-1. The sequence goes on from JADNRU010000007.1 coordinate 28,691, forward strand.
TCTACATCCAAATTCTTTGTATTCAGTTTCAGTTTTGTCTTGACCAGCTATTATCTCCAAATCTCTTGTACGAAAATCTCCTTCCACTGGGGAGGATTGACAAAAAACAGAATTTGCAGTTTTTACATTTTCAAGAAGAGTTTTGCCAATAACTTTTTTCTTTGCAAGCAACGAATCAGGAATTCTTACAATAATGATATCACCAATTTGATCAAAAGCTGAGATTAGCTCATCACTTTCTTTTTCTGAAAGAACACCCTCTAGTGCTTTTTTTAACATCCGTGTCAATTTTACTATCGATAATAGAAATTACCAGCATCTTTTTGTTGTTTGTCTAATCTACTGGCGTTCTTGTTTACTCTAGGTCTGAGTGATCTTTCATCACGTCTAAATGTAATATCCAAAGACCTTAGGAATCTGTTCATGGCTTCTACTTTAGAAAGTGGTGAGGATGCATGACCTTCGACACCTGATATTCCATCAAAAATGACCATAGAGTCAGAAATAAGATCCATCAATAGTAAATCGTGATCAATTACAATAGCAGATTTGCCGTAAGAGCGTACAAATTTTTGAATAAACTTTGCAACTGCAATTCTATCTTCCACATCTAAAAATGCAGCAGGCTCGTCTAACGCATAGAGATCTACTTTTTGCAACAGACAAGATACTACAGCAACCTTTTGCAGTTCTCCTCCTGACAAATTCTTGACGGATTTATTGTACAATTTTTTAATTTTCATTGGAACAACAATTAGTTCTTCTTCATTGCTACCTTGAATTGGAGTTTCGTTAGCTTTATCTAAAACAGACTCTACTTCAACATCAATATTGTTGGTAAGATACTGCGGTTTGTAGGCAATCTTAATTTTTTTATCAATTTTTCCAGAATCGGGTTTTTCAACACCTGCAATCATTTTCATCAGTGTGGTTTTTCCTAGTGCATTTGCACCCATCACTCCCAAAACCTCACCTTTGCTAATAGTACCAGGTTCAATCGATACAGAAAATGATGGATATTTTTTCTCAAGTAACGGATAAGAAATTACTTCATCACCCTTTTGAAATTCTTCAGTAGTTGATGCTGAAGCATTAAAAGTGAATTTTTTATCTCGAAATCTTACGTTTTCATTAGGTAAATAGCCATCTAAAAATACGTTAATTCCAACCTTTGTTGATAACACATTTGATACTATTCCGTATGCTGCAGGTTCTCCATACAATACATCAATGTAATCACTAAGAAAATCAAGTAAGGTAAGATCATGCTCTACTACCATCACACTTTTTCCAATTTTTGCCAAGCCTTGGATTACTTTTGCAACACTTGTTCTCTGAAAGACATCGTTGTATGAGGATGGTTCATCAAAAAAATAAAAATCTGCATCTTTTGATGTAGCTACGGCAACTGCCAAGCGTTGTAATTCTCCACCACTAAGCTCTTTTAGATTGTTTTCTAAAGAATTTTCTAATCCTAGTTCTTTTACAAGCTCCCTTGATACCCCCCTCTCATCAAATTTTTCAAGTAATTCCTTAGTAGTTCCATCAAAGGCTTCAGCAACATTGTAGACTTGTTGAGGCTTTATTGATGACTTGATTTGTTTTTCCTTAATTTTTTCAAAATGTGATTTTAACTCAGTTCCACCGTAGTATTTTAGAATCTCGTCCCAGTCTGGTGGTTCGGCGTATCTTCCAAGATTTGGTTTTAGGTTTCCTGATAATATATTAATGACAGTACTTTTTCCCATTCCATTTCTTCCAAGTAATCCAACTACTTCTCCTTTGGTTGGCGCTGGTAACTTGAATAATCTAAACGAGTTTACGCCGTATTGGTGAACCTTGTCAGTTGCAAGCTCACTTGCTAAATTCACAATGGTAATTGCATCAAAAGGACAAACCTTTACACAAATTCCACAACCGTTGCATAAATCTTCAGAAATCTGCGCTTTTTTTATTTGCTCGTTTAATATAATACAATCAGAGCCAGATTTGTTTATTGGACAATACTTTATGCATTCTAGACCACATTTTTTTGGCTGGCATAATTCCTTATCAAGTACAGCAACACGATGAGTCATGACGATATGCGCTTATTCTTTAATTTATACCTCTTCGAGAAGACAAGTCAGTTTTTGCATCAATTTCATTTTAATTTTAATAGATAACAACGTTACCTTAATAGAGAGCGTTAAAATCAACACGATCAAGCCGGCCATAGCGTTGGGGTGCGACCCAGACCCATTCCGAACCTGGAAGTCAAACCCAATGTCGCTACTGTGTTACTAAGGTGCGAGAGCTCTTGGGAAGTAGTAGTGCTGGCATCTTCTTTTAATAAAACTAATACAGTGCGCTTGTTGTTGATTGTTATGCCAAATTGTTCTGTTTGTGGCCAACAATTTGAAGATGATATTAGATTTCTAAATCACATGATGGAAAAACATGGATTTCGAAATCCTAACATTGACAAACCTGATAGAAACAGCAGAGGATACTAGTTTTCTAAAAAAATATCTAGTTAGAACTTAGATAATCTAAAATCAATCTAACTCCAAATCCGGTAGCTCCTTTTGGATTGTATGGTTTTTTCTTAGTTGCATCTTGGGTCCAAGCAGTGCCAGCAATGTCAATATGGGCCCAAGGTGTATCGTCCACGGCGTTTGCCAAAAATGCTGCAGCAGTTATTGTACCTGCTGCTCTTCCCTTTCCAATATTTCTCATATCAGCTACATTTGATTTGATCATATCCATATAATCATCATTGATGGGTAACTGCCAAACCTCTTCAGATGTCTTTTCAGATGAAGCTTTCAGCTTTTCTGCTAATTTTTTATCGTAGCTTACAAGTCCTGCTACGTTATTTCCTAATGCAACAATGCATGCACCAGTTAGAGTGGCAAAGTCGATAATGATTTTTGGAGAATATTTCTTTATTCCATAAGATAAAGCATCTGCGAGAATTAATCTTCCTTCAGCATCTGTATTTAGAATCTCAGCAGTTTTGCCACTGTAAAGTCTTATAATGTCTCCAGGTCTATAAGATTCACCTCCTGGCATGTTTTCAACAGATGGAATTATTCCAACTATGTTAATTGGCAACTTTAGCTCTGAAACTGCCTTCATAATACCTAAAACTGTACATCCACCACATTTGTCAAACTTCATTTCATCCATTTTTTCACTGGGTTTAATGGATATGCCACCAGTGTCAAAAGTTACTGCCTTTCCGACAATAACAATTGGTTTGTCACTACGTTTTCCCCTGTTATGTTCTAATACGATAAGCTTTGGTTCATTTTTACTACCTTGACCAACGGCAATAATACCACCAAACTTTTTTTGTTTTAACTCATTTTTAGAAAATACTTTGCATTTGAGTTTATTTTTAGATGCAAGTGACTTTGCAAAACTTGCAAGCTGAGATGGAGCACATTCATTTGGAGGAAGATTTGCAATATTACGTGCATATTCTGTTCCTTGTGAAACAATTTGAGTTTTAGAAATAACTTCACGTATCTTTTGAGGATCAGCAAATAAAAGCGATAAATCTGGAATCTTTTCACTTTTTTCTTTTTTATATTTATCAAACGAATACATTGAAAGCTGGGCTCCTTCAACTATGGAAGTTACTACATCACTAACATCAATCGGAAATCCTTGTGGAATAATTATAGAAAATTCTGACAATCCAAGACTTTGAGCTTTTTGTGCAATTTTTCCAGCAACAATTCTCAAAACATCCAAAGTAACTTTGTTTTTTGGACCTAATCCTGCAATTAAAATTCTTTTTGCAGGAATCATTCTATAAGTTTGGATGATTGCAAGCTCACCTACTTTTCCTTTGATTTCTTTGATACCATCTTTTACTGCATCATTAATTTTTGAATTAATTTTTCCTAATCCTAAGGATTCTGATGATTTCTCAAAAACAAAAGAACAAAGTAATGCAGTTTTTTTCTTTTGAGGCTTTGTATTTTCAGATTTTATCTTCATAATGTTTGGCTCTTTTATTTTGGGGTATTATAGATTACTTGGGGGCATGAATGATCGATTTTACGAGTATTTTGTTGAATAACTTTACCTTATTTGCAAAAAAATTGATACTCTTACTAACAAAAATCCAGATTTATAAAATTGAATATGAGATTGATATGTCTGCTAATGGGTCATAACAAAATTCTAGAAAGTATTGAGGATAATGGTAAATTTGAATATTATACCAAGTGTTCACAATGTCACAAAAACTGGCGCAAAAAGGAGTCTTTCAAATTTCCAAAGATTTTTGAAAACAAAAGACAATATCTCAAAATGCCAAAGATCTTTGGAATAAAAAAAGAAAAACCATCAGAAAAGAATCTAGAACCTATTATTGTAAAAGTGAGCCCTCAAAAAAAAATTGATAAAAAAACCTCAGACTAACTTTTATGCTCTTTAATTTATCTTAATTTTTTTACTATTAGAAAAAAGACTTGCAGATCTTAAGAAAACTGCTTTTTTGTTCTTACAACCAATATCACAAGCCTCTTGTACACTAAGCTGATCTCCTTTTCCATTTGCATGAATTATAGCTGAAATCAGCGGTAATAATGCAGCTCTACCTCCATATGCAGTTTGTTCATCAACAAACCAAAACATATTGAGTGCACTCGAATCAAGAAAACTTTCTCTTAGCTGTTTGCCAGATTCAGTATAATGACCTACAAGACGTAATCTACCTTTTGCCAAAAAATTAACCGCTTTTGCAAATTTTATGCAAACATAACATTGATCATCATATATTACGAGGGGTACCATACTTTGTAAATCCATAATTATTGTTGGTCGCGATCAGATTAAAATTTTCAGAAGTAGCTTTTTATTTCAAATACAAAGGGAAAAAGCAAGACATGGGCCTAAATTATTATCAAATAAAAAAAAATGTTCTCAAGGCTCGTAAACTGGTAATAAAAGGAACAACAGCTGCTGGTTCAGGCCATCCGGGAGGAAGTTTTTCAATGGCTGAAATATTGGGGTGTTTATTATTCAAATTCATCAAGTATGACCCCAAAAATCCACTTTGGGAAGAAAGAGATAGATTAATTCTTTCAAAAGGTCATGCGTCACCTGGATTATTTTCAAACCTTGCAGTAGCTGGTTATTTTGATCCTTCTGAAATTGAAACACTACGACAATTTGGAAGTAGACTTCAAGGCCATCCTGATTTGAAATGTCCCGGTGTAGAATTTTGTGGGGGTTCTTTAGGACTTGGTATTTCTTACTCTATTGGAAATGCACTTGCAGCAAAAATTGATGGCAAAAATCATCGTATCTATACCATAATTGGAGATGGAGAGTCAGACGAGGGACAAGTTTGGGAAGCTGCCATGACTGCTGTAAAATACAAAGTAGATAAAATGACTGTAATTCAGGATAGAAATTTCATTCAACAGGATTCATACACTGAAAAAATAATGCCACTTGATGAAGAACTTGTGGGAGATGATCTCTCTGAGATGTGGAAGGATGCCAGTAGATGGAAAACTGGGGACAAATGGCGTTCATTTGGATGGAATGTAATAGAAATTGATGGTCACAGAATTGAACAGATTGATTACGCAATCAACAAAGCAATACAGACCAAGGGAGTGCCCTCTATCATCATTGCACGTACAATAAAAGGAAAGGGTGTTGAACACATGGAAGATAATCCTCAATGGCACGGTAAGGCACCAAAACCCGAAATCGCACCAATAATTGATGTTGAACTTGATTCACAATTCATGATTGCTCCATCCATTATTGCAGGTGACATGTCTAATCTAGAAAACGAAGTAAAACGATGTGCAGATGGAAGAGCTGATTATATACATCTTGATGTAATGGATGGAGAATTTGTTCCAAACAAAACTTTTGATCATAATAAAATAAAAGAGCTTAGACCAATTACAGCAATTCCATTTGATGCTCATTTGATGATAAACGAACCTGTAAAACATGTACGCGATTATGTTGAAGCCGGTTGTGACATCATTACTGTACACGCTGAAGTATGTGATGAAGCAAGTTTTGGAGAAATACATGATATTTTACGTCAAAATCAAGTTGGTGTTGGACTTGCAATAAATCCGGATACAGATCTTCCAAACTGGTCAAACAAATTCATTTCAGACTTGGATCATCTAATTGTAATGTCAGTAGTCCCGGGAAAATCTGGCCAAAAATATATCGAGTCATCTCATGAAAAAACTCAAAAACTTTCAAAGAAGCTTGCAGAGCACAAATTTGAAGGGTATATCGAGGCTGATGGTGGTATTAACCTTGAAAATGCTGGACAATGTTTTGCCGATGGTGCTAGGGCGTTTGTTGGGGGAGGTGCAATTGTTGGCCAAAAAGATGTAAGAGGTATAATTAGAGAATTTAGAAAAACAATATTGCATACAAGAAGGAAGCTGCTTATTCAAAAAGCACATGAATTTGGTGGAACTGAACTTGTTAACAAATGGATTGAGCTTCACGTAATTGGAGAAAAAAAGAATGAACTGATTCAGCTATCTAAGGAGCTTGGTTACAATTGACTATGACTGAACAACTAACTGATATGCGTACTGAATATGGAAAAACCCTAATTGAATTAGGTAAAGAAAATCCAAATGTTGTTGTGTTGGGAGCAGACACTACTGATTCATTAAAGACTGCTAAATTTGGTGAAGTATATCCTGAAAGATTTTTCAACGTTGGAATTGCTGAAGCTAATCTTGTTACTGTTGCTGCAGGACTTGCATCTGCTGGCAAAGTTGCATTTGCAAGTACATATGCAATATTTCTTCCAGGAAGATGTGTGGATCAAATTCGAAATGCAATTGCATATCCGAGCCGAGGAGACAAAAAAGGACTAAATGTAAAGTTGGTTGTTTCTCACGGTGGTCTTTCAGTTGGTGCAGATGGTGGTTCACATCAGCAAATAGAAGACATTGCAATAATGCGAGCAATTCCTAATATGCGAGTTTTAATTCCTGCTGATTCTGTTACGGTCAAAAAACTTACTTGGATAATTTCACAACAATATGGGCCTTTTTACATGAGGATGGCACGTACAAAAACACCATTAATTCATCAAGAGTCACAAGAATTTGAAATTGGAAAAGGAATTACTTTACGAGATGGTTCTGATTGTACCATTGCTGCATGTGGAATAACAGTAAAGATGGCACTTGATGCAGCCGAGTCTCTAAAACAAGAAGGAATCTCTTGCAGAGTAATTGATGGTTTTTCAGTAAAACCAATTGATGCAGAACTGTTTGAAAAGGCTGCACGAGAAACGGGAGGAATCGTTACGTGCGAAGAGCATAACATTTTAGCTGGGTTTGGTTCTGCAATTGCTGAGGTAGTTTCGGAGAGATACCCAGTACCGATCAAACGAATTGGTGCCCAAGACATGTTTGGTGAATCTGCACGAGACAAAGAAATTCCACTACTCTTTGAAAAGCACGGAATTACATCTGTTAATATAGCAAAAAAAGTAAAAGAAATCAGGAGTAAATCATGAAAATTTTCCTAGATACTGCTAATCTCGAATCAATCAAAAAGTACAATGATATGGGATTATTAGATGGCATTACAACTAATCCAACCTTGCTTTCAAAAGAAAGCGGAGATCCTCAAAAAACAATGGCAGAAATTTGCCGCATAATTAAGGGTGATGTCAGTCTTGAGGTCGTGGCAACAGATTACGAAGGTATGATGGAAGAGGGTCGTCGACTTCGAAAATATGGTGACAATGTTGTTGTAAAGTGTCCTATGACTGCTGAAGGACTAAAGGCATGCAAGGCATTAACTGCAGAAGGAATTCCTGTAAATATTACCTTGGTTTTTTCACCAAATCAAGCAATTCTAGCAGCAAAAGCTGGAGCAAAGTATGTCAGTCCTTTCATTGGAAGACTAGATGATGTTGGCAAAGATGGAATGAATTTGATTCGAGAAATAAAACAGATCTTTCCAAACTACAAATTCAAAACCCAAATTTTGGTTGCAAGCATAAGACATCCAATGCATGTTGTAGATGCAGCAAAAATCGGTGCAGATGTTGTAACCTTGCCCGCTGCTGTTCTTGAAAAGATGTTAAAGCACCAACTAACCGATATTGGATTGAAGAATTTTCTGGCAGATTGGGAAAAACTCAAATCTGAAGATCCAAATATTCATATATAAAATTTTTTTAAAAATAAAAATCTATTCGTAGATCATTAAATTTTTCTCTTCTAAAAGCGCATGCAAGTTATGCACTGAACGATAAACATCTGCTTCCTTTTTTGCACCAGTACAAACAAGTTTGCCAGAAGCAAAAATCAAAATCACCGTTTTTGGATCAAGCATTCTGTGAATTAAACCCGGAAACTGTTCAGGCTCGTACATACTTCTTGGCAAGGTTCTAGCAGCTTGCTCGAGGTGAATTTTGCCACCAAGATTAATTGCAGCTACAATATTTTGTACCACAATTACTGCATCCTTTTTAATTTTAATTCCTCCCTTCCGAAGTTTTTGTACTACCGTTCTTACTGCTTTGATTGCCAATTCTTCAGATTTTGCTCCAGTACAAACCATTTTTCCTGTTCTAAAAATCAAACACGCAGTTCGTGGTGTTTTTAATCTAAATACTAATCCTGGAAATTGCTCTGGATGGTATTCTGTGTCTGGAAACTTTTTTGTTATATCAATGAGATCTATGGGCTGATCAACTGATGCAGACGCTACAACGTTTTCTACACTTACAATTGGCTTTGTTTGAGGCATAAGATGTCTTTTAAATACCCTCTTTATATACTAAATAAGCATTCTACAAAATCTGAAAAATACTATCAAAAATTAATGACGACCAATCCATTGGTATCTATACTCTTCATCAATTAACTCTTCAAGGAGATCATTAGTTTTGATCTTTGGTTTTTTCAGCTTTACTTCAAAAAAACCTAGTTTTCCTTTGAATGGAATTGGAATTCTAAATGGTTTTGCATTTTTTAAAAGAAAACTGTATCTGCTTGAAAGAAAATTTTTTGACGCTAGATGTTTTTTAGAATCTAAACGAAGCTCTGAACTAGATTTGTATTTTTTTACATCATAAAGTTCGGCCATTCCAACAATAGCTCCTGTTACTAAATTTTTTGAGTTAATTTTGAGTCGTTTACAATCATCTTTTCTAATTCTTAGTGGTGCATGGATTAGAAATTCACCACGAAAACTAGTATTCCATCGTCTTAGCTCAATTGTTTTTTTGCCTTGGATAATGAGGTTTGCAAAAGGCTGACTAACTGATAAACACTTCATTAATTGGAACTAATACTGCATCTATTTGGATTCATCTCAAGATCGGGAATTTGTATGGGTATCACAGGGATGATCGAGTTTAGATATTATAATGCCAAATTATTAGTGTTGAAAAAACTGTTAATTGTTGTTTTTTTGGTGATTTTTGGAATGCCTGCTTCATATTCCCAAGTGGTTCTTCCTCCACAACCAGAACCGCCGACTCCTCCATTTCAAATTCAAATTGGTCCCCCAAACCAAACTTTTCCATCTACTGATCTTTTCACAAGGGAACCTTCACAAGAAAGATGGGACAGCTTGGAGCCTATGCCCACTCCAAGAACTGAGGTTGCAGTAGCTGCAATTGGAGAGCGAATCTACGTCATTGGCGGCTTTGATAAAACAAATCGTGCAACCGATATAGTCGAAGTATACGATACCATATCTGACACGTGGGATTCTGCAGCTCCCTTACCCATTCCACTACACCATGTTGGGGCTGCAAGCCATTCCGGTGAGGTATACGTAGTTGGCGGATACGCTGAGGGTTGGAGTGCAACTGATTCAGTGTTCATTTACAACCAAGAGGCAGATTCTTGGAAGGAGGCTGCCGGCATGCCTACAAAACGTGGTGCACTTTCGGTTCAATTTGTTGATGGCATTTTGTATGCAGTAGGAGGAGCCGATAGAATTGCACTTGATATCAATGAGGCATACAATCCAAAAACAGACACTTGGCAGAATATGGCTCCCATGCCAACTGCGCGAGACCATCTAGCTTCAGCTGTAGTTGATGGAAAAATGTACGCAATTGGGGGCCGCATAATTACACTTGGATCAAACCTTGCAACAAACGAGCTCTATGATCCAAAAGATGATTCCTGGAAGGTCGTAGATTCTATGCCAACTGCTCGGGGCGGGCTAGCTGCAGCTGCAATAGCTGACACCATCTTTGTTTTTGGTGGAGAGTCGCCAAACTTTACCTTTGAACAAAATGAGCAATATATTCCAGGAGCTGGTTGGTTTTCTCACAAAGATATGCCGACTGCGCGTCATGGTTTGGGTGTAGTAACAGTTGATGATCGAATTTATGTAATCGGTGGAGGTGTAGTGCCAGGAGCTTCCGTTTCTGGGATTAATGAATCGTACTATAATGCAGCTTTTATTCCTGAATTTGGTGTGCTAAGCTTTATTGTTTTGGGAATATCTTTCTGTATTGTATTTTTATTGTATTATACACGCTTTAACAAAAATAAAGAACTATTAATAA
>JADNRU010000008.1 GCA_016276965.1 Nitrosopumilales archaeon
CCAGTGGTATTGGTATGAGAGTCGCCCCCTACATACACCTCTCCAGGTAAAACCAAAGCTTCTTCATGGGATAGAGTATGGCAAATTCCATACTGACCCATTCCATATTTAAAATGACGTTCTATTCCGTATTGTTTTGTAAAGTTTGATAGTTTTACAATGTTTTCTGCTGATACTTTTTCAGCTGAAGGAACAAAATGATCCTCAGCTACCCAAACCTTGGAAGGATCATGAAGCTTCTCAACACTGATTTCTCCTTCTTTTTTTAGTTTATCAAATACCTTGATTACACCAGGACCTGACACATCATGAAGCATTATCTTATCTACTTTAGCAAATATTATCTCACCTGGCTCTAGCTTTGACTTGCCTGAACCTCGTGCAAGAATCTTTTCTGTTATGTTCATAATCAAAATCGCTTTTTCTTAAGATTAAAAGCTTTTCAGAAGAATAAATAGAGAGATTAAACATTTGGCAATAAAGTGTCCTTAACAGTATCTGCAATTTCATCAGAAAGAAAAGAAGGCAGCTTTGACCTATTCGAAGAAATTGTAAAAACACTTGATAAAAACAAATTCAGAGTTGAAAACGGTGACATTTTAGTAGTATCAAGCAAGTACATTTCAAATTCACAAGGAAGACTAGTTGATATGAAAAACGTTCAAGCTTCAAAAGATAGTTCTGCTATTTCAAACAAATTTCAAATTAAACCACAAATAGCCGAAGTCATTTTGCGCGAATCAGATGTAGTTTTTGGTGGAATTTCAGGATTTGTTATCACTTCATCTGATAACATTTTAGCACCTAATGCGGGAATTGACAAATCAAACACAAAGAAAGGAAGACTGATTCTTTATCCAGATGATTCGTATCTTATTGCAGAACAACTACGTCGAAAGTTTTTCTTAAAATTTTTCGTAAACGTTGGCATTATCATTGTAGATAGTAGATTGATGCCCTCAAGAGTTGGAACAACAGGAGTTGCAATTGCATGTGCAGGAATGGAACCAATTAAAGACATGCGAGCACAAAAGGATCTTAATGGCAATCCACTAAAGGTTACATTTCAAGCAGTAGCTGATAATTTAGCATCAATTGCAAATCACAAAATGGGTGAAGGCTCTGAATCAAAACCATTTGCCATAGTCAGAAATTCAGGAGCAAAGCTAACTAACAGAAAAATAAATCCAAATGAGATGGCAATTTCTCATGACCTGTGCGTGTATGTTCGCGGTTTGAAAAATTCTAATTAATATATAAAAAAAGAAAAGTGCAGACTTGGATTGTTAAAGAAAAAGTTGCACCCATTTAAATAGAAGGTTTCAAAAGCTCATTTTCATGGAGTATCTGACAAGCTACCCAAAAACAATATCATTCTTTGATGGCCTCAGAGATAAAATAACTGCAGATAGTAAGGAGGGAGTAGAGCAGCTCACCCTAGTAGTAAAAAAGAATGTAGATGAGCTAATGAAAATATTTTCAAAAGAAGGTTTTACTAAAGTAAAGTTTGAGCACAAACATCCATTTCAGATTGGAAACGGATTATCACTAAAGCTAAAAAAACCATGGGAGATGCACGTCAGACTAGTCGATATGAAAAAAGGACTAATTGCCATTCAAGCCGAAGTCGAAGTATCAAGAGACTATCTACAGCATCTATTCTGTCAAAGGACTCCGGTAATTTACGAAATGGAATCACTATTAAAAAAGCATCAAATTGATTACAAAATTTGGAATAATAGAATCAAAAAGTATATCAATTCCGTATTAGATAACTACAAAATTAAGCTAGCTACCCCAAATATTCCAGTTTTTGCATGGAAGCCTATGGTATATGTGATAGCAACAGTTAGCACAATTTATCTTTGGAAGTACATCCAAACAATTTAGGAATTATAATCTCCATTATCTAGTGCAGATTTTAGTAATTGATTTAACACTTGGGAAAAGCTAATTGACTTGTTTTGCTTGGTAATTCTTTGAGCCTGAATGGTTCTAATCTTGCTCTCTAGTGTTTCATCAAGTGTGATAGTAATTCGCTTAATCATTTAACATCGTCACCAGTTGTGATGGTACTCGAAATCATTTGTACCTACGTATCTCCAAATTGAACAAGCTGTAGCCAGATTCTTTAAAAAAACAACAAAAAAGGACATTATTGCTCGGAGGTTTTAATTACAGTTTTCAAGCTGTAGATTTGATGAGTCAAGAAACACTAGTTACTCATCTCAAATATTATGGAATTTCTCCATGGGAAATTGAGGTAATTTATGGAATATTCAAGGATAGATTCCTAGTTGAGCAGGAAGAAACAGAACAAACTAATCCTGATTTTGTTAGTTTGCTTGATATTCCCATTCCGCTTTTGTTTAATGAAGAATTTTTCAGATGGTTTGACTATAAAAGATGGGATAAGGTAAAATTCATTTTCAAGGAAATGAAAAGAAGACGAGGTAGTGGAAAAGCAATAAAAATTGAAGTAAGTTTTTTGGGAAACCCCAAAATTAAATTCGTTTTAGATTCTGAAGACAGGACATGGTTTAACAATGCAGTAGAGAAAATTGATTTTGTATTAGAATTGCTTCCGTACCATTTAGATCCTACAAAATTACCTAGAGATGTATCTGAAGTCATATACAGTTTTGATACAAAGGCTGCTCGTTGGAGAATAAATACTGCACAAGTTAATGATAAAGAATTTGTATTTTCAAATAATGGTTGGAAAATGATTACTTGAGATCTTTTTCCAAGGGTTCAAGTAAGGCATGTAGTTCTTTGTATTTTGTTTCTATAAATGTTAGTGAGTCTTGGAGTTTTTTTGATTTACCATACTTGTATCTGATTAATTCACGATGATGCCAAAAGTTTTTTCCTTCTCCAACTGAAATTGTTGTAAAATAATCAGCGCCTTTGAGCGAGTCAGGAACTTTAATGGAATAAGGGAATAATAGTTCAACAATAAACCATTCATCTCCATCAGGATAGTCAGAACCAGTATCAATATCAAAAAAAATATGCAGTAGTTTAGATTGCATTAAACCGTCATCATGGATGGTAGGATGTTTTACATTTGATTTTTTAAAATCAAGGTTAAGAAGTTCTGGTTCAAAGTATCCTTTGATAATAGATTTACGAAAAATTTTGTTAACTTCAGTAATATTCAATGATAACGTTAGCTTTCGCGAACCTTGCTAATAATCATTAGGTCGTAACAGTAGATTTAGTGCTATACTTCTAACGAATCTAAAATTTTAGAAACATCTGTGATGGGTTTTCCATTTGCAGAAATTCTCTGTAAGGCTGGCGGGTTTTCAACATAGTTTGGAATTTTGTCCTTAATCCTGCCTCTATAAGGCGTAATAATCTCGTTTTTGTAAAATACCCCCGTTGGAATTTTGTTTCCCCATTCAAGCGATTTAATTAATGCTTGAGATAATTTTTCGTCTAATTCGGCTTCATCTTCATAATGTACGACAGGATCAAACCCAGTTTCTTCTAATTTGTAAATTCTTGGTCGTGGTTTTTCTGAAGAGTCTGTGCTTTCAACACCAGCATACCAATCTCTTGTGTTAATGTCATTATATGTTGGACATGGTTGTAAAACATCTAAAAATGCAAGACCATCGTGCTTTATGGCAGCTACTATCAAATCTTTTAGTTGTCGTACATCATAAGAATAAGCACGTGCAACAAAAGTAAAGCCACTAGCTACTGCTAAACCAATTGGGTTAACATTATAGTTTGTGTTAGGTGTTGGTAAGGATTTTGTTTGTTCACCCAATTTCAGAGTAGGAGAGGCTTGACCTTTTGTTAGGCCATACACACCGTTATCAAATATGATATAAGTCATGTCTACATTTCTTCTTCCTGCTGCAACAAAGTGGCCTGCTCCAATTCCCAAGCCATCACCATCGCCACCTGCAGCTACAATTGTTAATTCAGGATTTGCAATCTTTGCTCCTTGTGCAAATGGAAGAACTCTTCCATGTAAAGTGTGAATTCCATACACATTGATAAAATGTGATGTTTTTCCAGAACACCCAATTCCTGAAAAGATTGCAGCTTTGTGTCTTGGTATTTGCATTTCAGCTAGTGCCATTTGAATTGCATTTTCTATACCAAAATCTCCACATCCAGGACACCAATCATTATGAAATTCTGTTTTGTAATCAGAAAGCTTAAGCGCCATGAGTTAATACCTCTCTTTTGTCAGCTTTGTTTTCTAAAATTTTTTTCAATGAATCATAAATTTCTGTACTAGTCATTGCTCTTCCAGTGTATTTCAAAATATAGTAATCAACATCTTTTCCAGTATTTTGTTTGAACAAAGAACCAAGCTGACCCGTATGATTTGCTTCTACATCTATGATTGTTTTTGCATCCTTTAGAAGAGATTTTACTAATTCAGATGGAAACGGATGAAGTAATTTTAACTGCAGAAACCCAACATTGAGGTTCTCTTTTTTTAGCATTTCAATTGCATCTAAAATGGGTCCTTTTGTTGAACCCCAGCTAATGATACAATGCTCATAAACACCGTATGATACCACTTGGTCTTCTTGTGGAATATTTTTGAGAATGTATTCTAGTCTAGATAGTCGTTTATCCATCATTTGGACTCGGCATACTGGGTCTTCTGAGATATGCCCGTATTCGTCTCTTTCATCACCAGTATTCCAAAAGATTCCTTTTTCTAAACCAAGTTTTGATCTAGGAGATATTCCATCTTCTGTTTGCTCAAATCTTTTGTAATCTTCGGTTTCGATTCTGTCAAGTAACTTACCTCTATCAATTGTAACTTTCTCAGGATCAAATCTTTTGCAGGTAATAACAGAGCTTGCAATGAACTTGTCAAGCATGTGAATTACAGGAACTTGGTAAACATCAGAATAATTGAAACAATTTGCTGTATCATAAAAGCTCTCTTCAATATCACCTGATGCATAAACTATTCGTGGAAATTCTCCGTGACCTGCATTTATTGCAAACAAAAGATCATCTTGTCCATGTCGTGTTGGAAGACCAGTAGAAGGACCACTTCTCTGATATAGTGTAATTACAATTGGGACTTCATTAATTCCTGCCCATCCCAAGGTTTCAGCCATCAAAGAAAAACCTGGACCAGAGGTACAAGTAGATGAACGTGTCCCTGTAAGAGCGCCACCTATAGTCATTCCCAAGGCAGAAATTTCGTCTTCTGTCTGAATAACTACGGTAGAGCCAGGTCTGTCTTCTTTAATTTCCAATATTTCATTTGATTCTAAATAAACGCACTCATCAGATGCAGGTGTTATAGGATAATATGGTTGGAATCTACAACCAGACACCATTTTACCAATAGCTGTTCCTTGATGTCCTTGCACTAAGATGGTGTGTGGTTCTTTTTTACCACCGTTAAGTGAAAACTTGGTTTTTTCAAATTTTGCTGTTGCATAATTGTATGCATAGGTAGCCGCTTGCTTGTTGATTTCAGCAATTTTTGGTTTTTTAGAAAAAATTGATTCTATTGAATTTAAAAGTGATTCAGGAGGCATGCCTAAAAATCCTAAAGACAAAGAAACGCCAAGCACGTTAAACATCCTAATCATTCCTTTTAGTTTTGGATTGTTAGTTTCTTCAGCTACGCTTGATAGTATTCCTCTAAATGATACAGGGTATAGCTTTACGCCTTTTTCTTTAACGTATTCCAATACTCCAGAAATTGAAAATTCTTTGTTCTTGGATTCAAGTAATTTTTCTAATCTTGATTTAAAGTAATTATCTAAAGAAGGAACTTCGTCAGTTTTTGTCTTGGAAAGATCAGAATCATAAATTATTGCCCCGCCTTTGGTTACTTCATCTGCATGCCTAAAAATTGTTTCAGCGTCGTATGATACCATTACTGAAACATCGTTTACATTGGATCTGATTGTTTTATCTGAAACTCTAACTACAAAATAGCTGTGTTCTCCTTTGATATTTGAATAAAATTCTCTTTTCCCAAAAACTTGATAACCCATTGCTGCACAAACACGCGAAAAAATATTTGCGCCAGATTCAACACCGCTACCTTGTGGTCCTCCTATTAACCAACTAAGATCAACTGTTTCCACAAACAATCTGCCTTTCTATTGGTTATTAATAATGTGTTTGCCAAATAATACTAACCACCAGTTGCAGCATCAAATAACGCGCATTCACATTTGTCACGCTCTCCACAATAAGGACAAACACAAACACATTTTTCAAGAGGATTTGCACAATCTACACAAATGGCAAATTCCTCAGTGTTATTTAGATCGTCTGAACCCATCCATTTTTCCTAGAATAAAATCTTATAAATGGTTTGGTGTTGATGCGTAATTTTGATGTCCAAAATCAAACCTAGAAGGATGAAGGTTTTCCTTACAAGAAAACTGCATGATTTTTGTATGAAAGAGCTTCAAAGGCATTTTGATATTGAAACCCATTCGGGTCCATTTCCTATACCTAAGAAAAAACTAGTTACCAAAATTAAAGACAAAGACGGTTTGATTAGTTTTCCTTACGATACTATAGATAAAGAAGTAATAGAATCAGGAAAGAAACTAAAAACAATTAGTGCATTTAGCGTAGGATACGATCACATTGATATAAAATCTGCAAAGAGAAGAAAAATCATCATTGGGTATACTCCTGAAGTTTTAACAATTGCAACAGCTGATCTCACGATTACTTTAATTCTTGATATGCTGCGCAGGGTTACTGAAGGAGATAGACTTGTTCGTGCTGGAGGATGGAAGGAGGTTTTTGGTCCAGATACCTATGTTGGGGAAGAAATTGCTGGAAAAACCTTGGGAATTTTAGGACTAGGTAGAATAGGTAAAATGGTTGCAAAAAAGGCTAAAGTATTTGATATTAAGGTGATTTACCATAACAGAAAAAAGATTCCACACAAAGACGAGAAAAGCCTTGGTGTAAGATTTGTCTCACTTGATTCGTTGTTTAAAAAAAGCGATATTATTTCAATTCATGTTCCATATTCAAAAGAAACTCATGAGTTTGTTAACAAGAAATTAATCAAAAAAATGAAAAAGACTGCATTTTTAGTCAATACAGCTCGTGGAAAAATAATAAAGGAAAATGATTTGGTTTTAGCTCTAAAGCAAAAAAAAATAGCAGGTGCAGCTTTGGATGTTTTTTATAATGAACCAATTTCAAATAAACATCCTTTAACCAAACTCCAAAATGTTGTTTTAGCACCACATATTGGTAGCTCCTCTGTTAAAACAAGAGCCAAGATGGCAGAGCTTACAGTAGATAATCTAAAGCTTGGCATTTTAGGTAAAAAACCTATTTATTCAGTTTGATAACTCTTGAACAAATTTTATTGTTTGTTGAGAACCATACTTTTCAAATAAATCGTCGTAAAGTTTTTTTCTTTGAGGATTGAGATTTAATTTTTCATCGTACATCTTTGCAAATACTGTAGAGAATCGTTTTTCTCCTTCTTTATCGAAAAATCTAATACTGTAACTAGTTCTATCAGTTCGTTTTTCTTGTACAAATCGTGCTTCTGTAATCAAGCTAGAATCAATATGCATATGACATGGTCCATCATTATCACCAATTGTAATCCATTTTTCTTTTTGACGAATATTCAAAGAATTACTTCTCATCTCAATTATTGCTCCATCACTTCTAACAATAATTAAAATGTCGTCGATTTTGATTATGTCAGAAAGAAGATCTTTTAGCATGGAAATTATTCTTAAATTAGATAAATAAACTAATGCTAAAGTTGAATCAAGTCATCTGGGCTTGATTTTACGCAAGCAGTTCCAACAGATTTTAGTTCAGTGAATTTTATTTTTCCTTTAGGGATTTTGGCTTCATTTTGGAGAATTTGCAATTTTTCAGATACCCTGTCTTTGTGTTTTAGGCAGGTAACACCTACCATATATTCATCATTTTCTTCAAGAACTGATATCACAAATTCTGGTGGGTTTACACAATCTTTTCCTTTTTCCTTTACAGAACAACGATCCGGTAGCAACATCACAAATCAAATTTTAGATGATATTAAGCTTGGTCAATTACCTTATCAAAATTCCAAATTGATTTTTTGATCTTTTTTGGATAATCAAGATAACCTGATTCTTGTAATTTTTGTACTACAAAAGCCGAATATGCAGGAGCTCCCGTAGCTCCAGGCGAATTGTAATTAATTATGTGGTAGGAATAAGAATTTTGTAGCTCCAATACATCTGGCAAAAATTTTCCTTTAGGGGTTATTACAGGCGATCTAATTCCTGCAGTTCCACGTTCTGAAAAGTAATCAGGTTTTATCTTTGGAATGAATTTTTGCACTCGTTTAATCATAGCGGTTTTTGAAATTGAGCTAAGCCATTCTTTAGAAATTAACGATAAAAATTCCGGATCAGAAAGTAGCTTGAGGGCATTGCCAGTAACAATTTCTTTTAATTTTGAAATGGATGTTGTGATGTCACCCAAATATCCCGAATAAGTTTCCGGACTGGGAATTGGTACAGCGTTAGGACCAACCTCACTTTGTCCATTTGCTTTTTTGATCCAATGTGGATCTAAAAATGGATATCCCTTAAATTCTGCTACAGTGTAAATTGTAGTTTTAACCAAGTCACTGTATTTCTTATCAGCAATCCAATATTCACCTCTAAAATGAAGATCAGAATATTCTTTTGCTAAATCGCATAGCTGTGCAACATCAAGAGAATTTCCTCCAGCACAATTAATTATAAAATTAGATGAAAACTTTATGTCATTTTCTAGAAATATAGTGACTTCGTTTCCGTCATTTTTAATGGAATGAACCTTATGTCCTAACAAAAATTGTGTTCCGTTCTTTTCAGAATATTTTTTAATTTCTCTAGTGAATGCACCAAAATCAGAAGAAACCTCTTTAGGACAAAATAATGCTGAATGACCTTTCACGTTTGGTTCTTTTTTTGAAACTTCCTTACTATCTAAAAGAGTAAGATCATCTTCTGACAAACCATTTTGAATTCCCCATTTCATAAATTCTTCAAGACTTTTGTGTTGTTCTTCATTTAGTGCTAATTCTAAAACTCCAGTTTTGTTCCAAGGTATGTTTCTCTCTAGGGCAAGATTCTGCCACATTTCATATGAAATTAAAGATGCTTTTGCCAAGTGTTTCTGAGTTTTTGGATTTAGATAAAATGGAGAATGAATGACTCCAGTATTGCGGCTGCTTGCATGCATTGCCACATCAGATTCTTTTTCAATCAAACAGATTTTTAGATCATATTGAGATGAAATCCAATAAGAAATTGTAGTACCAAGAATTCCACCGCCTATAATTGCTATATCAAATTTAGCCAACGATTAGTTAGTTTATGATTTACACATTAATTGATTTTGAAAAGGCGCCGGGAGAGAGATTTGAACTCTCGTACCCTTGCGAGTACGCGCTTTATGGTAATTATTTCCAGGCGCGCGCCCTACCAGGCTAGGCGACCCCGGCACTTTGTTCGCCAGAATAATTCCAGTAATGCTGATTATATAATACGTTATACTGGAGAAAAATTATTTGAAAATATTAATTGTAATAGATTTTTTTACAGTTTGGTCATCATCAATTGCAATTGATGTTATTTTGTAAGTTCCCTGTTTTAGAGGATCTCCATCTGATTTTATTTGATCCCAGACAAATGTAATTTCCTGTTTTGGCTCAAGTGTTGATATGACCTGAGCAGAAATGGGAGAATAAAGCTCTCTTCCATCTAGTCCTGTAATTTTTAATCCATAGGATGCATCTGAAAATGTCAAGGGGACAGTTCCTGAATTTATTATTTTTATGGTAATTTCTTCTCCTTTATCAAAATCGGTTTTTTCAGTTACAATTGAAAGTGAAGATCCCTCCACAAATTCCAATTGAGTGTTATTATCAATTTTCACAAAAAATAAACCAAATGCGCCTCCTGCCACAACTCCGAGTATAATTGCAATGACTAATCCGCGTGGAACCATTTTCAAGAATCCATTCTAAAATACTTCTTAATTGTGTTGTTTTGATGTCAAAGTTTGTTTTGTTTTCCAGCTTTTAGGATATGTGTTTGGGGGCATGATGATTCGTTTAGTTTCAAAAGAGTATCCTTTGATATTTTCCTTTATCTCTAATTCGGATAATAATGCCACAGCCAAGGCAACGATTTCTCCTTTTAGAGTGTAAATTCCCACAAGATCACCCTTTTTTAGATTTGGTGAAACTTGTAATACTCCAGGAATTGCAAGTTGTGCTCCATGACACAAGGCATCAACTGCAGAATCCCTAATCACTACTGATTTTATTTCACTGAGTGCATATTCAATTGGTTTAATTTGTTCAAGCAGTTTTGAATCATCTTTTTTTTCTTCCCATAAAGCGTACGCGTTGGCAAGCTCATGCATCGTAACTAATGGAAAGTCTTCTTTAAATTGATGAACTCTGGTTCTACGAAGCTCAATCATCGTAGCACCAGGTCCTAAAATTTCTCCAATGTCATAGATTAGCTTTCTAATGTAGGTTCCAGCTTCGCACAAAACCCTAATTAAAAAAAGTCGGTCTTTTTGTTCCAATAATTCCAATTCGTAGATGTTTCTGATTCTAGTCCTCCTAAGAACTGAAGAACGTTGGGGTGGCTTTTGATAAATTTCTCCAGTAAATTGATTCAAAACCTCGTCGAGTTTTTCCTTTGAGGGCATGGAATGTAGTCTTCCTAAAGCATGATACTCCTTTGGTCCATAAAGTAAAACCTCTAGTGCTTTGGTGCCTTCTCCTAATCCCAGTGGTAAGACTCCAGAAACTTGTGGGTCCAGCGTTCCGCTGTGGCCAGCCTTTGGAATTTTTAAAATTCGTTTTGTCCAGGCTACTGTTTCATGGCTCGTAGGACCAGGTGGCTTGTTCAAAATGATTAAACCATAGTTTAGAAGTTGTTTTACAGTTCTTTTATCATAATAGGTTCCATATTCATCATTTGTTAAATCCTGATCAATTGTGACCAAATTCTGTAGTTGTTTTAGTGTCATAGTAATTCACTTACTGTTTTTTTTGCAATTTCTAATACTTGGTTTGCATCAAGTTCATCAGTATCAATAATTTTATCAAAGAAAGATAGGTTTTCACCAAAATCAAAGTTGTACAACTTTTTGTAAAGTTTCTTATTCTCATCGTATCTATGCTTTACAATTTCTAAAGCATCCTCTAGAGGAACATTATCTCTTGCCTTCATTCTATTTGCACTATTTTTGTGTGAGCCTGCCAACCAAATTTTAATACCGTCATCAACAAGCCATGGTAAAGTGTAGCTGGTGATTACAACGTTTCCTTTCATAAATAATTCCTTTAATTTTTCGTCTACCTTTATGTCAAATTTGGAGTTATCTGCACGCTGATTCAAAAACTTCATGCCTTCTGGTGTATCCCACCAATCATCCCCCTGAGTTTGAAAACCCAGTTCTTTGGCTAATTCTTTTAAAATGTCACCTCCACTAAGGTATGTTAAACCAAATTCTTTTGCCAAACCTTTTGCCACAGTTGTTTTGCCAACTGCTGGTGGACCAGTAATGATTATTGATTTTATCAAGAAAGACCCATGGAAGTTTTTGTTATCTTCATAATAATCCCACTAAACGCAATTGATGACAGAAAGTACCAAGCCCAAAGATAAAGTGCGTTTTCTTGTTCACATACATTTTCAGGATCAAAAACTTTTTCTGCAGTACAAGTAAGTTGGAAAAAGTCACCGGGTATTACGTTTAGTGGAATTGGGGAAAGAGCTACAGTATACGAAAAGAGGGTTGGTAACACAAAATAAAAAATCATCAATAATGGGATAATTGTTATCAGCATTGGTCTCATGTTCATTTGCATCATCTCCATGTTCATTTTGTTCATATAGGGAGATTTTTTGTTCATTTCTGCAATCTTTTCTTGATCTTTTGACCTAAAGGCGGCCATTCGCTCTTTTTGCCAAGCTCTGGTTTCTTTCATAATTCTTTTTAGCTTTACTTGGTCAACTAGCTTTTTTCTTACTCCCGAATTGAACAAGTTAAGAAGCAATGCAAAACCAATCATTACAAAAGCTGATGGCAGCATTCCCTTAATTATTGGGTCATCGCTTCCAAAGCCTTTATCTCCGGCTATACCAAACAAATCACCCTGTAAAAAAACAGAATCTAGAATCTGGAATATGAAACTAATTTCAATGGTCATATCTCTATTGCCTCTATTACTGCTTGGGCTGCTTCATCAACCTTTCCTTCAGCAT
This sequence comes from Nitrosopumilales archaeon, assembly GCA_016276965.1. GTDB lineage: Archaea > Thermoproteota > Nitrososphaeria > Nitrososphaerales > Nitrosopumilaceae > CSP1-1. The sequence goes on from JADNRU010000008.1 coordinate 12,267, forward strand.
TAAGAAGGGGTTTCATTGGAGAACCAGATAGTACCGAACAGCTCGAAACCATTGCATCCTGAACTGCAAGCTCCTTTTTGATTGATTCTATTGAAACTAAATCTCGATTTCGAGTTTTATCTTTCATTCTTCTGTTGTAAATTTCCTCTGGTCTAGCAGAAACTGAGATAAAGTTGGCAGGTTTAATTATATCCAAAACATGTGTTGGGAGTCCCGGATAAAACCCTGCTTTAGTTGCTATGAATGCATGTGTATCAATTATTACTAAATCATCTTCAAGTTTCGAAATTTTTTCTGCTGCCAATTTTTGAAATTTCTTTTGTTCAGGCATGGATAGTCTTCGTAATTCGTCTCTATCACTAATTCCATTCTTTTTTGCTTCCTCCAACATTACAGTTCCAAAGCTTTGTACGATAACACTCGTTTGTTTTGCTTTTAGTTTTTCTACAATTTTTGCAACAAGAGTTGACTTTCCAACACCTGGAATTCCAACAATTATTACTTTCTTACTTTCTGCCAAGCAAAGCACCAAGACGGGGCATTACAACCTCTACTTGTTCTCTTATCAATTGGTTGTAATAGTTAATCAAAATATCAACCATCAACAGTAAACCAATTCCTGAACCAAATACTCCCAATACATCAGAGACTCCAGCTAACAGACCAAGGATAAATGAACCAATTAGAGTAACGGATGGAATGTATTTGTTAAGTAATGCTTCTATTGGCTGGTTTGAGCGTCTAAAGCCAGGTACTTGTACATCTGCATCTAGCAGATTTTTTGCAGCACTTTTTGGTGAAAGGCCACCAAGTTCTACCCATAGTTTTCCAAAAATCACAACTATAATTATCATAAATATAACATAGCCAACCGCTCGCATAGGATCTAATACAGCAATATCGAGTCCTCGTGGTGGAGTCATATAGTAGACTAGTCCCCCAATTGGAGTAGAGGGACTAGTTGGATCAAACTGGACCAAAAAATTCATGATGGTACTATTGTTCTGCGGGTTGAGGTTAGCCCAAAGCATTTGTCCCATAAAAACAACATTGGCAGTAAGGGCTGATGCTAAAATTACTGGAATGTTTGAAACATACATCATTTTGATTGGATAAACTGCAGAGAATCCTCGATATTTTGTGGAGACAATAGGAATTTCTATCTTAACTCCTTGAGTAAACACTAGAATTAGCATTATTCCTGCAGTTAGTAACAGACCAAAAATGCTTGGAAGCTGATTATACCTAAAGAATATGTCACTGAGATCTCCTGCCATTACTGACTCTGTAACAAAGGGAATCACACCAATGGCAAAGCCATCACCAGCCGGTAGAGGACTAAGTAAGCTCCAAAGAATTTGTTGAGCAACACCTGCCATAATGAAAAGACTAATTCCGCTTCCTAATCCCCATCCTTTCTGAATAGTTTCATCTAAGAACATGATTATTACAGATGCCCCCATCAGCTGACCAATCAGAATGTAGAGTACATGTGGTTCTGTAATTCCTGGACCATATACTGCAAATCCATAAACAGCCGACTCTGCTACAATGACAATGTAGGTAACTAGCTTAGTTGCTGTCTGAAATATTCCTCTTTCTTCTGGTTTTTTGAAATCAAATTTTAGAATTTCAGATCCTCGTAATAATTGCATTAATAGTCCAGCAGTAACTATCGGACCTATTCCAAGCTCAACTAGTGTTCCTTGTTGTGATGCAAAAATTACTCTTGCAAATGCAAGAAAGTCAAATTCTGGAGTCGTTGCACCAAAAAGTGGTGTTTGACCCATTATCATGTAAATTAATAATATTCCACCACACCAAAGCAATTTAGTCTGTAATGAGAGTTTCTTTTTTGGTTTTGGTACCTGAGGAAGATAAGGTTCTAACCTTCCAACTACTTTCCTAACAAATAGAGTTGCTGATCCTTCAGCCATTATTTTTTAACACCTCGCCCCCAGCTTGTTTGACCTTTTCTTCTGCTGATTTTGTGAACTGCTTGATTTTCACAGTATAGCCATTTTTTATTTGGCCTCCTCCCAGGAGTTTATCATACCCTAGGATATTGAGATCTATAATCTTTTTGTCTCCTTCCTGTTTTCCAGATTTTGCAAACAAGTCATCAAGATCGCGGACACTAGTCCATTTTTTTGTAATGTTTGGGTGAGGTGGATGAGTAGAATCATGACCAAAATGATCTGGATAATATTTTAACATTGTACTAAAATGATGCTTTAGCATTCCAGATTTTCCCAGACCGCCTTTGTGCCCACTGGCTCTATGTTGTGCTACTTGGCCCCAGCCATGAGTTCTGGAGCCCCGGAGTTTTCTGGTTTTTCTATATCTAGTTGGCATTTCAAATCATATTCCTAATCAGAGTAACTAGTTCTTTATTGTATCCAAGTATTCCTTTTTGTCCGTACAATTTCTTTGTACTGCGCTTAAAGCCGTGCCTTGGAGGAGATAAAGCAAACCAAGGTTTTAGAGGAGATAGTTTTGATAATGATGTTTTTCCTTCTGCCAACGAAGTGGCAAGTTCGTCAATGCTTTTGAATCCAATATCTGAGATATCTTTTGAAGTGATTTTTTTGTATCCTGATTTACGACCTCGCTTATCTAGCAAATCCTTCGTGGTTGGAATATCGATTTCTTGCCAAGAAACATAATGCTTAATTTTGTTTAACATTCCCAACGTATTTTCTTTAGCTGGAACTATTGTTGCTCGGAATTTTTTTTCGAGTTTTAAAAGCCTAAGAGTAGTGGTTGCCCAATGAGGAACATCGGCTTGGCCTTTTATTCTTAAAACCAAGAAAGCTTTTGCCATTTTTTTCACCCTTGACTAAATGTTTGAATAAGACATTGTAAAACAGCCTTTGATGTAGAGTTCATTGTTGGAGTAGATCCTTTTGCCGTAGTCCATGCATCTTTTAATCCTGCAAGTCTCAATAAATTTCTAATTTTTCCACCTGCTACTAGTCCTAGTCCTCTAGGTGCTGGCAAAATTTCAATTGTGACACTTCCTCCTCTACCTCTAACTTTGAATGGAACAGAGTGCTTTTGATCACATCTACACTCCCAGCTTCCACATCCTAACTTTACAGGGCTAACATTAAGGTAAGATGCGGTTGTTGCTTTTTCAATTGCAATTCTCATCTGTCGTGATTTTCCGCGACCAATTCCTAACCAACCATTTTCGTTTCCAGCTGCAACCAGAGCCTTGAATCTTGTTGATTGCCCATTTGCAGTCATTTTTTGAATAATTCCTACATCAATTACTTCTGTCTTCAAATCTGGGAGAAGTTTTTTTATTATTCCGGCTTCTTGGATTCTATAACCATTTTCTAAAATTTCTTCCATTGATGTAATTTGGCCTGCTGCAACCTTTTTTCCAAGACTAGTTTTTGGAATCCATGGTGCTTCCTCTCTGGGTTTTCGTTCTCTTCGTTGAAATTTCCTTTCTGGTCTTTTTTGTACTTGACTCATGCCGACTTTACCTCACTATCTATTGTAGACTTTACTTTTTCAATATCATTTTTAACAGAAAGATGTTCGCCTTTAATTCTGTCTTCGGATGGAAAGGCTTCTGGATCAGCTGGAATTTGAAGACCGGCATCAATTGCACCTTTTAGTGCTGCACCAATTCTTTGTGTGTATCTACTAGTACCAGTGTACAATATTGCATCCTTTACACCATTTAGCGATGCTTTTTTCCCTGCAAAGTAGCCTGTTAAATAAGCAGCAGAAATACTTTTTCTTGAACCCTTCCAGCCTTTACCAAGTAAAAATCTGGAATGAGCTGATGCAAGTACTTTGTCCCCAGCAAGTTCAGGTTTATGAATTTGAACCTGAGTGTTTTCGTTTGAAATTTTAACAGTAACAAAATTTCTTTTGCCCATAAGCATTGCTTTACGTCTTCTATAGTTTGTCTTCTTCTCTCTTAATCTCCTCAATATTTTTGAATAGGCCATCTATAAAGCAAAAATTTGAATATGCTCTTATAAACTTAAGTCGCGTAGAAAGCCAATTCGTTAATTATTTGTACAATTATCTTTGCCTGTCAATTCCCATCAGGGTAAGAGTGCCTTTTACCATCTCAAGGTTACGAATTTTATTAGTTATTACACTGCTTAGCTCATATTCCTAGTATTTTTGATTTGAAAAACATTACTTTAGATGGTATGAATTTTTTCTTATTTTATTCAAATTCTCTCGAATTAAATGGTAGAAAAGTTCCATACTAAACATTAGATACTCATTGAGAGTAACAAAGCTTTTTCAGTATGCAACCTGTTTTCTGCCTCATCCCAGACTACTGACTTTGGACCATCAATAACAGAACTTGTTACCTCGTTGCCTCTTTTTGCTGGAAGACAATGCAAAAATATTGCATTGTTTTTTGCTGTTTTCATAACAGATGGATTGACTTGAAATTTTGGAAAAAATCTTTTTATCCTTTTTGGATCACGGTTGTGAATCGAAGAAAAGGTATCAGTCATCACTACATCAGCATTTTTGGCAGATGTTAAGGGATGAGTTGTAATTTCAATTTTTATGCTTTTCTTGGCTTGTTTTACTACTTTGGAATCTGGTTCGTAACCTCTTGGAGTAGCTACAGAAATGTTAATTCCTGATTTAGAACACCCGTAGATTAAAGAATTGCAAACATTGTTACCGTCTCCTATCCATGCAATTTTTAGACCACTTAACTTTCGTTTTTTTTCTTTAATGGTCATAAGATCTGCTAATGTTTGACAGGGATGAAAGGAATTAGATAGTCCGTTAATTACAGGAACTGATGAATTTTTTGCCAACGTTTCTATTGTTTTGTGGTCATAGACTCGTGCCATAATTACATCCACATATCGTGAAAGAGCTTTTGCAGTATCTTCTATTGATTCACCACGAGATAGTTGTAGATCATCTGAAGAAAGGTTAAGAGCATGTCCTCCTAACTGAAACATTCCGACTTCGAAGCTAACACGAGTTCGGGTGGAAGGCTTTTGAAAAATCATTGCCAGGGTTTTGTTTTTTAGAAGAGGTTGGTTTTTTCCCTTTTTGAGATCTTTTTTTAATTTTATTGCTAAATCGATTATTTTTGATAGTTCATCTTTAGTTAATTCGTCAAGTGTCAGTAGATCTTTTGTTTTGATTTTCATTTTTTAAAGCCTCCAAAAAGTGAACGCTTCTTTTGAGTTTTTTCATTAGGTGATGGACGTCCATCAGAAATCCATTTTTTTATCTTTACAGACAATTCGGCAGCTTGAGAGTGGGTTTCTGGAGCAGACTCTCCATAAAGTTCTGCATAGTGGTTTATGTCTTCAGTAGCTATTCCCTCAAATGGATCAGATTCACGAGTTGCCGATTCAATTTGTTTTTGTTCTGTAATTATTTGAGACTCTGATTTTTCTTCTGTTTGTATTGGTTCTTCAGTTTTCAATTCTTGTTTTTCAGTAGATGTTGTTGACTCGATTGGTCCAGATTCACCAAATACCGTTTTCAAAAATGATTCTTTATCAAAAGTTTTTAGATCTTGGTATTCTTGTCCCACACCAACATAAAGAATTGGAGTTGATGTAACCTTTACGATTGACAAAGCTGCACCACCACGCGCATCTGCATCACTTTTTGTAAGAATGGATCCGTCAAAATGTACGTGCGCATAAAATTCTCTTGCTTGGCTTACAGCATCATTTCCTGCTAATGAATCTCCAACAAAAATTTTGAGATCAGGATTTACTACCTTTGTGATTTTAGCTATTTGGTCCATCAAATTTTTACTAGTTTGCATTCTTCCTGCAGTATCGATTAATACACAGTCTATTTTATGAGATTTGGCGTATAGAACCGCATCTTTTGCAACTGCTGCAGGATCTGAACCATAGTTTTGTGAAACTAATTTCAAGTTTAGTCGTTTAGTATGCTCTTTTAGCTGTTCAATGGCTCCAGCCCTGTATGTATCAGCTGCTGCAACTACAATAGAAAATTTTGAATTCATTAAAAGGTATGCAAGTTTGGCAAGTGTAGTAGTTTTTCCTGTTCCATTAATTCCTACAAATAGTATAAGGTATGGTTCGCCTGAATTTTTTTTATCTGAAATTTTTGATTTAATGTCGATTTTCCCAACCGAATCAAATAGGCTCGAAATGCTCTGAATTAAACTATTTTTTACAAAAGCTTCGATTTCTTTTTTATCCACTTTGGTTCCTATCAGTTTTTCTTTAAGATCGGATTTTATCGAGTCTATTACTTCAATGGCAACATCGGATTCCAATAAGGAAATTTCCAATTGAGATAAAATCTCATCGATGTCTTTTTCTTTGAGTTCTTTTTCACTGAAACTCTTAGCTGCGCTTGAAAAAGCATTACGGAGGCTATCAAACATGATGTTGACCTCTACTGTTTTTGACTAGGTGAAGGTTGCATAAGGCGATTCATTTCTTGTTTTCCTTGTTCCAAGCGAGCAACCACTTGTTGCTTTTGTGCTGAATTATCTTTTAATGCAACTTCCATTTCCTTGATTCTGGATTCAATATAGTTGATTGTTGAATCCCTGTCTTTCTCTATTGCAGTCCCTGAACCTACATTTAAGATAACCTTATCTTTGTTAGTGATTTTTGCCTTCATGAAAGTTCCCATTCCCATTGGAATTAATGTTTCAGATTCTGGTTTTTCGTTAATTGTCTTGATTGATTCAATTGCAGAAGCTGCTTCCCTTAGGATGTTAAACAAAGTACTTTCCTTTTGTGTCAAATCTGCCAAGTAAGTTTCTAGCATTTGCATTTGATACAATAATTGTTGTGCTTTTTCTTCACTCATTTATGACAAAGTTGCTGTAGATGCCTATAAATGCATTCTTACATAATTTGTGTTGCACTGAAAAAAAATTAAAGATAGAATCAAATTTTACAAATTGTTGAACCCACAGATGATAGTTAATTTAAACAAATATGAAAAGAAAAATAAAGAAAAAAGAAAATTAGTTTTTACTTTGCTTTTGAAAGCCTAGAATCAACTTCGTCCCAATTTACTACGTTCCACCAAGCAGCAATGTAGTCAGGTCGCTTATTTTGATATTTTAGGTAGTATGCGTGTTCCCATACGTCGAGTCCCATTAATGGAACCATACCTTTTGTTCTAGGACTGGTCTGATTTGACATTGCAATGTATTCTACTTTACTGGAACTAGGATTGTACACTAACCAACCCCAACCACTCCCTTGTATGGGGGCAGTCTTGGACGAAAATTGTTCCTTAAAGTCAGCGAAACTTCCAAAAGATGCTTTAATTGCGTCAGCTAAAGCACCTCCAGGTTCACCACCACCGTTTGGTTTCATGTTGTTCCAAAATAATTCGTGATTGTCATATCCTCCGCCGTTGAAGTTTATAGCACCTTTCACTTCAGCTGGAACTTGACTTAGGTCAGATAGGATTTCTTTGATGTCTTTATTTTGAATATCGTTGCTGCATTTTTCTAAAGCGACATTCATCATATCGGTGTATTTTTGGTGATGTTTGGTGTGATGAATTTCCATTGTTCTTGCGTCAATATGAGGTTCTAATGCATCGTATGCATATGGCATTTTAGGAAGAGTATATTTTCCCATGTCCGCTTTTTGCATCCAGATAATTTATTGGTTTAGTAAGGGATGATTATTACAGATCAATACAGGTGAAAGTAATGAAATTTCAAAAATTCATAATTTTATTTTCTGTGCTAGTCATCAATATGATTATTGGAGTACAATTCTTTGAAAACCAAAGTGATTTTCAGACTTACTTAGATAAGAGTGGGCCATACATTGGTACTAAAACCGCAATTGAATCTGGTTTTGATGGAACTGGAATTACAATTGCAGTAATTGATACAGGTGTAGATTATAATCATCCTGATTTGTTTGGGTTAGGTGATCAGGGAAAAGTCATTGGAGGTTATGACTATATCGATAAAGACAGCACCCCAATTGATACTAGCGGGCATGGAACCGAAGTGGCCGGCATTATTGCAGCTGATGGCCAACTAAAAGGGATTGCACCAAAATCGAAAATTTTAGCATATAGAGTTTCTGACGATGGTAATTCTGTTTCTTCTGATTTGATCATCAAAGCCATTGAGCAGGCAATTGTTGACGGTGCAGATATTATTAACATAAGTTTGGGAATAAATCGAACCAACCAGAAAATTGACAATGCCGTTAACAAAGCAATTGATCAAGGAATTCTCGTAGTCACTGCTGCTGGAAATAACGGACCCGAATTGGGAACTATTGGAAGTCCAGGATTAAATCCAAATGCGATAACGGTTGGTGCAACTTACAATAATATTAGTTCTAGTTTGGTTTCTACCCTCGAGGTAGGTGATCAACGATTTCAGGTTTTACCGATGGTTGGAACCAAAGCCCTTGATGAGCCCATAATAGCTGAAATCCTTTTTGGAAAATACAGTAGGGAGCGAGACCTTGAAGGAACTAATGTAGAAAATTCCATCTTACTTGTAGAACGTGGAAGCGATGTTGAAGACGAAATTGTTTATTTTTCAGACAAAGAGCATAATGCTGCCACTGCAGGAGCACAAGCTATTGTAGTTTACAATAGTAAGCCAGGAATATTTTTGGGTGAGCTTACCCATGAACTTGCAGGTCCCAATTATCAACCATCAATTCCTGCATTGTCAATGAGTAACAAAGATGGTTTGATGTTAAGAGAATTATTAAAAGAAAAAACAATTGGGACTCTAAATGTTTTTTATAATCCAGATTTTGTTGCATTTTTTAGTTCAAGAGGCCCTGTATCTCCATTTTACATAAAACCGGATCTTGTTGCACCTGGGGTGTTTGTTAATACCACATTAAATGATGGAAAATACAACTTTACTAGCGGGACAAGTTTTGCTGCACCTCATGTAACAGGTGCTGCTGCTTTGTTATTACAAAAGGAGCCGGATTTAGAACCTAATGACATCAAATCTATACTTGTAACAACATCAGATTCAGTTTCTGATGCATACGGAAACAAATTTCCTTTTGAATTTGCTGGAACAGGAAGATTGAATTTGACAAAGGCTTTTAATGCAAATTTAATCATTTACCCAACTTATTTGACTTTTAATTTGTCCCAAGAAAAACAAAGTCAAACCCAAATGTTGGAAATAAAAAGTCTGGAAAAAACTACACCTATTACGGTTAGTTTTGAAGGAGATGAAAATATTCATTTCGAGCAAATTTTTGAAAATGAAGATGTTCTAATCACTGCTTCATTAAATGATGACAAATTAGGAAAGTTTGTTGGAAGAGTAATCTTAGAAAATGATGGCGTCACATACACTGTACCTATTTTGGTATACGTAACAAAGGGCATCATTATAGTAAATGATGAAGAAGGAAAATTAAATTTCCAAATCTCATATCCTGAAGATTGGTCTTATGCGAGGATTTCAGTAATTAACAAAGAAACTGGAAAAATTGATACTACTTCTGTTACTCCAAAAAAGGATTCAAGTATTACAGTTTTTGAACCTGGAGAATATTGGATCGAATCAAAGATTAGTTCTGATGGTAATACAATTGATGTTTATGAAACCATTCAAGTAAAAACAGCAAGCACTTCAAAGGAATTTAGTTTCTTTGATTCTTTAGATATTCCAGAAAGGCCAATTCTAATTATTTTTGCTTTCATTGTAGTAATAGCATTGGTTGGATTAAAAATCAGAAACAGATGATTTTTTTTTCAGGAAAGTGTAGGTCCGGCTTTGCGAATTTCTTCTGATACATTATTGAATTTTCTAAAATTGTCTAAAAACATCTGTGCAAGTTTCTTTGCTGAAAGATCGTATGAATCCTTATCAACCCAAGTATTTTTTGGATCTAAGATTTCTGGTGGAACATCGGGACACTCGGTGGGGATATCCAAGTTGAATAGATCATTATGTTGAAACTTTACGATGTCAAGCGCACCTGTCAAAGCTGCAGTTACCATTGCTCTGCTATATTTTATTTTGATTCTTTTTCCAACTCCGTATCCTCCACTAGACCATCCGGTGTTGATTAGATATACCACAGTACTATGATTTTTTATTTTTTCTCCAAGCATTTTTGCATAAACAGAAGCTAGTCTAGGCATAAAGGGAGCAGCAAAACATTCAGAAAAAACTGCCTTGGGTTCTTTTATTCCTCTTTCGGTTCCTGCAAGTTTACTTGTGTATCCAGACATAAAATGAAACATAGCTCCCTCCTTAGTCAGCTTCGATATTGGTGGCAATACTCCAAGTGCATCAGCAGTGAGAAAAAGTATTACTTTAGGATGCCCTCCAACACTAGGAAAGATAGCTCCGGGAATGTAATCAAGTGGATAAGCTGCCCTTGTGTTTTCTGTTAGAGTATTATCATCAAAATCTGGTTTCATTGATTGCTTATCAATGACTACATTTTCCAAAACTGCACCGGATTTTATTGCATTCCAAATTTGTGGTTCAGCCTCTTCGCTTAGATTAATACACTTTGCATAACAGCCACCTTCAAAGTTGAAGATTCCCTTGTCTGACCATCCATGCTCATCGTCTCCTATCAACATCCTGTTTGGGTCTGCAGACAATGCTGTTTTTCCCGTTCCAGACAAACCAAAGAATAGTGCTGCATCTCCATTTTTTCCAATATTTGCAGAGCAATGCATTGGAAAAATCCCCTTTGAAGGAAGAATATAGTTCATTACAGAAAATATTGATTTTTTTATTTCGCCAGCATAACTTGTTCCGCCAATCAATACCAATTTTTTGGACAAATTAATTAAGATGAATATGTTGGAGTTTGTTCCATCTACTTTGGGAATTGCCTCAAAGTCATTAAGGCACATTACGGTAAATTGGGGTTCATGTGATTCTAACTCAGCTTTAGAAGGTCTGACGAAAAGTTGTCTTGCAAAAAGGCTTTGCCAAGCATGATCATTAATTATGCGTATAGACATTCTGGATCCTGGATCAGCTCCTGCAAATCCATCAAAAACGAATAATTCCTTTCCATCTACGAATTTTTTCATTTTATCAAAAATTTTGTCAAATTTTCCTGTAGGAAATTGGTGATTTATTTTTCCCCAGTCTACATTTTCATGAGTTTCATCATCATATACAATGTAACGGTCATCAGGTGATCTTCCAGTATATTTTCCTGTTTTTACAGAAAAAGAACCAGTACTTGTAACGATTCCTTCGTTTTTTTTAATTGCAATTTCGACTAGATCTTTTACTGGAAGATTTCTGTGAACAACTGATGGATTAATTCCAAACTCTACTAGTTGTGAATTGAACTTTGTAGTTTTAGACGTATCTTGACTATCAGTCATGATTTGAACCTTCTAAAAAAGCAGACAATTTCGAATAAACCAATTTAATCATAGATAAATCGATTCGACTTTATTTTCCTTATTATCTTTTTCTACATTATTTGGTTGCAGTTCGCTGAGGAACCTATTTATTGAAAAATTCTAGATTCACTCTCATGCCGATCAATAAAGAACAGTTAGAAGTTAGAGATAAAGTAAAAAATCACAAGCCAACTTTCAAAAGACCAGAAAGTTGGCGCTACAAGAGATTAGACACCACATGGCGAAAACCAAAAGGTATTGACAGTCATCAACGAAAACAAAAAAGTAGAGGCCGACCTGGCTTGGTTAAAATCGGATATGGTGGTCCCAAAATTGCACGTGGTCTACATCCTTCCGGTTATACTGATAATTTGGTTTACAATTTACAAGATTTAGAAAAATTAAATCCAAAGACAGATGGTGTAAGAATTGCTCACGGGGTAGGAACAAAAAAGAGAACCCAAATCATTGTTAAGGCAATAGAAAATAAATTTAAAATATTTAATGCGAGAGTGTCTCCAAGTGGTAGTAAATCTTAGAACAAAAAAAAGACTAGTCTCAAGAGTTGTTGGGGTTGGAATACATAGGGTAAGATTTGACTCTGATCACCTCGATGATATAGCCGATGCAATTACAAGAGACAGTATACGTAGTTTAATGACAGCTAACACAATCACAATTAAAAAAATTGTTGGAACTTCTAGAGGCAGGGCACAACGAAAAAGAATTCAGAAAAAAAAACGTGGAACAAAACAAGGATCTAAAAAAGGACGTAAAGGTGCAAGGATTGGAAAAAAACGTGTTCATGTAATCAAAGTTCGTGCATTACGTTATAGACTAAAAGTTGCAAAAGACAGGAAAGAAATTACAAATCCTGAGTTTTGGAAACTTTACAAAATGATTGGTGGTAACGTTATACGAAATAGTGCACACCTAAGAAGCTTAATCGAGGAAATAAAGACTAATCGAAAATCCTAGAATCTGTAAATTCTTTTTTCCCAGTCCAAAATTTTTCCTTGTTGAATTTTAATTCCTTCTATTTGCAACATATTTGTTTTAACTTCCTTGCCATATGCATATCCACCAATTTTTCCATTGGCCTGAATTACTCTATGGCAGGGAATTATTACGGGAAATTCGTTTTTATTCATTATTCGTCCAATGGCTCTCTGTCCATTCTTCAAGCCAACAGCTTTTGCCAGTTCACCATAAGTTGTGACTTTACCCTTTGGAACCTCTAAGAGTTTTTTGTAAACTTTTTTTTCAAGATTCAAAGTTTTATTATCTCCAAGTCAGTATTGTTTAGCAAATCCATAACCTTATTCTTGTTATGTCCCAAACCTGCCCAATCCAATAAAACGGTTTTTGCCATATCATTTCTTTTTAGAATATGAGAAAAAAGATCCTCATCTAAAAAATCAATGGAGTGTCGAGGAATTACTGTTCCCAAAGCATGTTTTCCTTCTAAAAGCTCTTTAGTGAATTTTTCTGGGTAATGAGTACCTCCAATACCAATGGCAACTGGAAAGATTTTTTGTTCATTATTTACCACATTAACGATTATTTGTGCAATAGAATTACACAGATTCACGTCATTCCATTGTTTTTCTGTAGTTCCAATTTCAATAAACAATGCAGGTTTGTTTAGAGCCGACGGCCCATGATGCGTAGCTTCAATTGTAATCTGAAATTCCGAAAAATCATTTCTTTTTTGCCAAAGCTGTTGAATGTATGATTTTTGAAGGTGTGGGTGAGGAATAGCAACCTGTCGTTTATTTCCACCAAAATTTGCATCAGAAAAATTTCCTGTACAATGACACGTAAGAGCTAAGACTCCTGTTTCTGCTGCATGTTTAGATAAAAAAACAAATCCATCGTAACTGTACTTTTCTTCTAACCAGTCAGCTGAAATTGCAGGAGTTGGAATTATTACTAGGTCGAAATTTTTTCCGCGGAAAATATCTCCATCTTCTTTCAAGTTTCTTGAAATGAATTTGGCCATGTTATGCCCTGCAGGATCTTTCTGGTATGCTACGAGTAGTTGCATGAATAAAAGATATAAGGACACCTTATTAATCTCAGGCAGTGAACCTAAAAACTACATTTAGAAATTGTGCAAATACAATAAAGCTTGCAAAAAAGCCAGACAGGGATGAGTATACGCAACATCTTAGATTGGTGTTATTGGGTGTTGCTTCAATCGGAACTATAGGTTTTATTATTCAATTTGTATTTTCTGTAGCCACATTTGGACAGTAGATGAGATTGGCAGAGGAAAGATCAGACGTGGAACAACAACCAGAGGAACAAACTCCAGAGCAGCAACCAGCGGAACAAACTCCAGAGCAGCAACCAGCGGAACAAACTCCAGAGCAGCAACCAGCGGAACAAACTCCAGAGAAATCAAAGGCTGAACCACAAAAAGAGGACTCCGAATCACATTTCTTTGCAATCAGAACCACGGGAGGACAAGAAAAGATAGTTTTGAGAGTTTTAGAAAATAGAGTTAAACAAGAAAATATCAACATACAATCTGTGTTATTAGTTGATAATCTGAAAGGATATGTCGTAATAGAAGCTCTTGGTGCAAGTGAAGCTTTTAATGCAATTCAAGGAGTAAGACATATTCGCGGACAGTTAAGAGGGGAACTAGATTTCAAAGATATTGAAGGTTATCTTGTCAAGGTATCTACTGTTACAGAACTTGCTGTTGATAAAATAGTTGAAATTATTGGAGGTCCATTCAAAGGCATGAAAGCCACTGTCACAAGGGTAGATTTTGATAAAGAAGAGGCAACTGTGATTTTACTTGACGCACCATATCAGTTACCAGTAACTGTTGATGCAAATTATCTAAAACTCTCCACTGCGTAGCAACGAATAAATTTTCATTACCAAAAGCGTGACTATGGCAGAAGCACAGAAAATATCAGCTTTGGTTACCGGAGGACAAGCAACTGCGGGTCCACCATTAGGTCCTGCACTTGGTCCAATGGGAATAAACATCACGGAAGTAATTAAGGAAATAAACGAAAAGACCAAAGACTTTGATGGAATGAAAGTTCCAATTACTGTTTCTGTAGATCCAGATACTAAGAAATGGGATATAGAGGTAGGAATTCCATCTGCTGCAGCTTTAGTTTTGAAAGAAGCTGGCATTCAAAAAGGCTCAGGCACTTCAGGTACTGATTGGGTTGGAGATGTTGGAATAGATGCAATTCTCAAAGTAGCTAAAACTAAACTAGACTTGTCCTATGCAAGTTCAATAAAATCAGTTGCAAAAGAAATTATTGGAACATGTCTGTGCTTGGGCATTAAAATTGAAGGAAAAACTCCCAAAGAGCTTACTGCAGAAATTAATGAAGGTAAATGGGACGAAAAATTCAAGTAAATTATTTTGTGTTAAGATATACGGGATCTTTATCAGTTTTTTGTAACTCTACAAAAGTTTCAGTGTTTTGAATTCCATCAATTTTTCCAACCTTTTCAATTACTACAGTATGTAAAGACTCTAGATTCTTAGCAAACACTCTGATAATAATGTCAAATCTGCCGGTTACTTCTGAAATAGAGGCAATTAGAGGAATTTCCATCAGAGATTTGTTTATGGCGTCCTTGTATTTTGGATCTCGATTAATTCCAACCGAGGCTTTTACTTCATATCCAAGTAATGATTCATCAATTACAATTGTGAATTTTTTGATTAGTTTTTTCCTAATCAGTCTTTTGATTCTGCTGTAAAGAACAGATGCATTAATTCCTAATTTTTTAGACAAGTTTGGAACAGAAATACTTGCGTCCATTGTTAGCTCATAAAGTAATTTCATATCCAATTCGTCAAATTTCTGCAAGACTTACGAAATAATTTCATGCAAGGTAATAAATGTAAGTTTTGAAAAATTGAAATTTTTTAAAATCCATTGTTATTTGTTCATGCCTTCTGCACTAAAGGATTTTAAGTAGGATTTCTTGAAAAGTTGGCGTAATGATTAATGAGACTCAGTTAACCGAAATGATAAAGGACGCTAAAAAAAGCGAAAAGCAGCGCAAATTCAAACAGTCTTTAGAAATGATAATGGTTTTCAAAGACATTGATGTAAAAAAGGGATTTGCCTTAAACGAAGTAGTCCAACTCCCAAAAACCAGCTCTCCTTCTACAGTTTGTGTTTTGGCATCTGGAGATATGGGACTAAAGGCAAAGAATGCAAAGGCAGACAGAGTCATTGACGGTGATGAATTAAACAAATTAGGAGCAAACAAAAGAGAGTCACGTAAATTTATCAATAGTTTTGATTTCTTTTTGGCAGATACCAAACTAATGCCAGCTGTTGGTAAGGCACTTGGTCAGCTTTTAGGTCCAAGAGGTAAAATGCCTACCCCTGTTCCATTTAATGCCCCAATTGAATCATTTCTTGAAAGATTTAGAACTTCAATTAGAGTAAGATCCAAAAATTCGCTGGCAACTTCCTGCAAGATTGGTGATGAATCCATGGAAGACTCAGTTTTGGCTGCAAATGCACATGCAGTATTATCAGCAATTGAGAAAAAATTGCCTAATGGAGACAAAAACATCAAAAAAGTTATGATAAAAACGACAATGGGTAAGCTAGTCAAACAACCTGCACAGGCAAAGAAGTAAAATGCACGAAAACAGAACAAATTATCCCAAAAGAAAAACTCAGCTGTATCAGCAGCTGCAAGAGTTGCCAAAAAAATATAGTGTTTTAGCTCTTGTACGAATGGAAAAGGTACGCGCATCTCAGTTATTACCACTTAGGAAAAAGTTCAAGGGCGAAGTTGAGATCATTAGCATCAAAGACAAGGTTGCAAAAAAGGCATTTGAAACACTAGACATTCCTGGCATTAAAAATATGATAGACAATCTCACAGGCCAATGTCTTTTCATGTTCACAAACATGTCTCCATTCAAACTCAATGTTTTGCTTGGCAAAAACAAGATAATGCTTCTAGCTCGTAGTGGCGATAAAGCAAGTATTGATGTAGTGATTGGTGCAAAAAATACAGCAATTGCACCTGGACCTATTCTAACTGACTTTAAAGAAGCAGGAATTCCAACTAAAATTGATCAAGGAACAATTTGGATTATTAAAGACACAACTCCAGTAGAAAAAGGTGGAGTAATTTCTGCAAAGCTTGCCTCCATACTAGGAAAGCTGGACATTAAAACAATTGAAGCAGGAATTGCACTCGGGGCTGCTTTAGAAAAAGGAGTAATCTATTCTAAAGATGAACTTGTAATTGATGTTGAAAAAATTAGAAACGAATTTGGTCAGGCTCACCAACAAGCCATTTCACTATCAATTGAAGCTGCGTACATTACACCTGACAACATAAAGCAGATTCTTGCAAAGGCAGCCCAGTCATCAATATCCGTTTCTGTAGAGGCAGGATATCTTACTGATGAGAATAAAGAGCAGATTCTACAAAAAGGAGATTCTCAAGCAAGAGGTCTGGCCTCTAAAGCCAAAGATTACAAGCCAGCATAAATTTAATCAAAATTTCCTTTAACTTTTGGCAAATTCCATTTTAATTTCATGGCAACCAATCTCAGACCTGTTGCAACTAAAAGTCCAATAATTGTTGCTACATGCAAATCAGCTCCAGCACTTAGAATAAAGTAAAAAACTATAATTCCAACCAAGCTTGCAACTGCATAAACTTCCTTTACAAATACAATTGGAATCTCTTGAACAAAAATATCTCGCAGTATTCCTCCGCCAATGGCAGTAATCATTCCCCCGAAAAGTATTGGGAGGAAGCTTAATCCTGAAATTTCGTAAGCAATTGTTGCCCCGACCACTGAGAAAACTCCCAATCCAACTGCATCAAAAACCAGCCATACGTTGAGGCGTTTTCTAAAGTGTGAAAATAAAAAGAATATGGCAATACCTACTGATATTGTGATTCCAATATAGATAGGATCTTGGAGAGAGTTTGGAAATTTTCCAAAAATTACGTCTCTAGTGACTCCGCCTGCAATTCCAACAACTGTTGCCAAAACAATTATTCCAAAAATGTCAGCCTTGTGTTCGACTGCCTTTAATGCTCCAGTTACTGCAAAGGCTGCAGTTCCTATCAAGTCTAAGATGTAGATGTAAACCTCAAGAGGTGCAGAAAAATCTACCAATTCATGGTTTAGTAATATTTGGTTGTAAATAACAGTAGGAAATTAAATTAATTTATCCAAATAAGGACGAAAGTCCTTCCAATGCCTTCTCTTCGGACTTCCCACTTGGAGCCTCTTTTTCTTTCTTTTCTCCTTTCTTTTCTTCGCCACCTTTAGCTTCTGCTGCTGGTGCTGCCGCAGCTGCTACTGGGGCTGCCTTGATTGCCTCTTCAATGTTTACATCAGCTAATGCTGCTACTAGCGCCTTTACTTGAGCTTCTTTAACTTCAGATCCTGAAGCCTTTACGATATTGGTAATGTTTTCTTCATTGATGTCTTTTTTTAGTTTGTGTAGCATCAATGCGGCGTAAACGTATTCCATTGTTCGGGTTTTTCCTCCGGGCTTAATATAAAACTATGGAGAAATTGTGCCTAAATTTTGTGAAAATTTAATAGAGAATTTTGAGACTCCGGCAAACCGCGTACAAGTTTCTTTTGAGGTTCTTATCATACAGTGTGTCCATCTTATGTTTGAGGACTCGTTTGGCTTCGTCTTTTTCAGAACCAGCTTTAAGTGAGAGAACTTTATTTAGTAACTCTGAAAGAGATTCACGAATCCAACCATCAAGCATCTGGTGTACTTGGGGAGAAATTTCAATTATTCTGTCTTGAGTGGTGTCTATTACTTCGGTAAAATTATCTTGCTCTACTCGGTAGATAAATGCATGAATGCAGTTTTCTGGAGTGGGATTTTGTAAAATTTCTGTAGCACGTATGCCGGCTTTGCCTTGTGAGACTTTGTTTTTTAGACCAACAGGATCTATTATCAATCCGTTTACACCAATTTTAGTTCCGTCAACTCCCGTAACTGTTCCGAAAATGATTTTGCTAAACTCGCCACCAGGTTTTGAAGAAAAAATGTAATCTCCTTCTTTTAATCCCTTTTTCTTTCCAAACACGAAATAATTTTTGGCAGTATTGTATTTAATTCATCGGATAGACAATTCTTAATATCGGTCGATTGGAGTCAATCTCAGATGAATAAAGAAGATATTCTAAAGAAGTTTTCTGCAGACCCAGAAAAATATTACAAAGTAAAACTATTCGATGAACAAGGATTCACAAGAAAATCTTGTGCAAAATGTGGGAAATTTTTCTGGACAATAGATACTAACAGGAACAATTGTCCTGAAGATTCTGAAGACACTTACTCGTTTATTGGAAATCCTCCAACTTCAAAAAGATTTGATTATACACAGTCTTGGAAGGAAATAGAGTCGTTTTTTGTAAAAAATGGTCATACTTCAGTTAGCAGGTATCCTGTAGTTTGTAGATGGCGTGATGACTTGTATTTTACAATTGCATCTGTGGTTGATTTTCAAAGGGTAATGGGCTCCAAAGTTATCTTTGAGTTTCCTGCAAACCCGTTAATTGTTCCACAACCTTGTCTTCGATTCAAAGATTTGGAAAATGTCGGAGTAACAGGACGACATTTTTCTAGCTTTTGCATGATAGGACAGCTAAGCATTCCAAACTCACAAGGATATTGGAAGGACGAATGCATTGACTTGGATTATAGATTACTAACTGAACGATTTGGTATTTCCAAAAAAGAAATTGTTTTTGTAGAAGATGTTTGGGAGGGAGGCGGCTCGTTTGGTTCTAGTTTAGAATTTTATGTTAGGGGACTAGAGCTTGGAAACGCAGTATTTACTGAATTTCAAGGGGAGCTTGGAAATCACACAGAACTTGAACAAAAGGTAATTGACATGGGTGCAGGCCTTGAGCGATTTGCATGGATTACCATGGGAACTCCAACTGCGTATGATTGCTGTTTTGGTCCAATCACTGGAAAATTAATCGACAAAGTCGGAATTGATTTTGATACTGGATTGCTAACAAAGTATTTTACCGAAATTGCAAAGAATCAAGGAAAGTATTCAAATCTATTGGAGGTAAGAGCTCATGCAATTAGTAATGCAGGAGTGAGTCCTGAACAGGTAAGTAAAATCATCAATCCTTTGGAAGGAATTTACTTGATTGTAGACCATCTTCGTACTTTGATTTTTGCAATTTCTGATGGTGCACTACCAAGTAACGTTGGTGGAGGATATAATTTGCGAATTGTTCTAAGAAGAATCATCGGAACGATGCAGCGACTGGGACTAAATCTAGACCTGAATGAAATGATTGACTGGCACATTGATTATTTGAAGACAACTTATTCCGAACTAGAAGAAAGGCGAGCTGATGTAAAAACAATCATTGATGTAGAGTCAAAAAGATACGAGGAATCTAAAATCCGAATGCAAAAAATTGCAACCACTCTAAAATCCAAAGACCAAATTCCTACAGTTGATGATCTAATTACAATGTACGAGTCTGACGGAATTACGCCTGATTATCTCAAAGAATTAGAGGTGATTCCTGAGATTCCAGATACATTCTATTCTAGATTAGCTGACTTGCACCAGTCTGCTGCAAAGAAAACTGAAACCAAACTACCGTTGGAAGGACTGCCAGAGACTGATTTGTTATTTTACAAAGAAGATCCTCGAGAGTTTCCTGCCAAGGTTCTAAAATCATTTGATAAATTCGTTGTACTAGATAGGACGTCATTTTATGCAAGAGGTGGAGGACAAGAGCCAGACCATGGAAAAATTGCAGGGTTTGATGTTGTTGATGTAAACAAACATGGAAACATCGTAATACATGAGCTAAAAGGAGGAATTCCAAAGGAAGGTGATATGGTTTCGTGTGTTGTGGATTCAACTAGAAGAGACGGAATTACAAAACACCACACCAGTACGCATATTCTTAATTCATCTTCACGAAATGTTTTAGGTTCTTGGGTTTGGCAAAACTCTGCTTTCAAAGAAGTAGACCACGCAAGACTAGACATTACACATCATTCAGCTTTAACAGAAGAAGAAACCAGAAAAATTGAAGAGCTTGCCAACGCAAAAGTTAAGGAAGACATTCCTGTAACTATTGAAAATTTCTATAGGGGAAAAGCTGAGCAAAAATACGGATTTCGCATATACCAGGGAGGAGTCGTTCCTGTAAAATCTGTCCGAATCGTTTCAATTGAGGATTTTGATGTGGAAGCTTGTGGAGGAACGCACGTTAAAAAAACAAAAGAAATTGATTTAATCAAAATAACTAGAACAAAAAGAATCCAAGATGGTGTTGTAAGACTAGAGTTTGTTGCAGGACAAGCTGCACATGACTATCTCAAGGAACATGAGGTAGAATTGGCAAAGAAATCAGCAGAAGATGCTGCAAAAGAAAAGCGAGACAAGCTACGAGACCAAAAGAAACTAGAATCAAGAGAAAAGATTCCAGCTATTCTAGAGCAGATTTCTGTAAAGCAAGGTCCGTATGATCAAGGTCCTCGTATTCAGGTGGATGAAATTTTTGGTGAATTAAAAACTGGGTGGTTTTATTGGACAACAAGCGAACAATATGACGAATATTTTCACATTAATTTTGGAGAGAAACTAATCAAAAAGGATCCAAAGGCAGTGTATTGTGGATTATTTGAAGCAGGAGAAACGCTTCGAGCCATAATTTACGCAGGAGAGGCCTCAAACAAAAATGCAGGAGAGATTGCAAAGGCAGTTTCTGAAATTTTAGGTGGTTCTGGAGGCGGAAATCCACGTTTTGCCCAAGGCGGAGGAAAAAATAAAGCTAAAAAAGATGATGCAGTCGAAAAAGCAAAAACGATAGCTTTAGGATAGTGAAGTAAATGGGAATAGATTGGTCTGGAATTGAAGCAAAGTGGAGAAAAAAATGGGATGAAGTAAAAGACTTTGAGGCAAATCCAAATGAAAAGGAAAAAAAATTCATTACAGTAGCATATCCATATCCTAATTCACCACAACACATCGGACACGGTAGAACATACACGCTAGCTGATGTTCATGCACGATACTACAGAATGAAAGGATACAATGTTTTGTTTCCAATGGGATTCCATTATACTGGAACGCCAATACTTGGGATGGCAAAAAGGGTAGAAGCTGGGGATTCAGAAATAATTGATGGATTGAAGAATATCTATCATGTTCCTGAGAACGATATCAAAACGTTTGTAGAGCCAATTAAGATTGCTGACTATTTTCATGAAGAGATAAAATCTGGAATGATTGAGATGGGTTATTCTATAGATTGGCGTCGAGAATTTACAACAATAGATCCAGTGTACCAGAAATTCATAGAATGGCAAATTACTACTTTAAAAGAAAAAAATCTAATCATTCAAGGGAGTCATCCTGTTGGGTGGTGTCCTAAAGATCAAAATCCAGTATCCCAACATGATACTATGGGTGATGTAGAGCCAGACTTTACTGAATACATTTTGATAAAGTTCAAGTTTGATGATTATATCATTCCAACTGCAACATTACGCCCTGAAACTTTGTTTGGTGTTACAAATCTGTGGGTTAATCCTGGTACTAAATACAAAAAGGTAACTGTTGATGGAGAAAAATGGATTGTAAGTGCTGAATGTGCACGCAAGCTAGAGTTTTTGGAAAGAAAGGTTACTTATGATGGAGAAATTTCTGGAGCGGAGCTAGTTGGAAAACTAGTTGAAGTACCACACAGAAAAGAAAAGATTCTGATACTCGAAGCTAGCTTTGTGGAATCTCACACTGGAACTGGTTTGGTAATGTCAGTTCCTGCTCATGCTCCATTTGACTATCAGGCCCTAGTTGATTTTAAGAAAAATCAGCCTCTAGGCTCAGAATTGCAGCTAATTCGGCCTATTTCTATTATTCAAACTGAGGGGTATGGGGAAATTCCAGCAAAAGAGGCTGTTGAAAAACTAGGAATCTCAGACCAAAATGATCCAAAGCTGGAGCAAGCCACTGAAGAAATCTATGGAAAAGAGTTCTACGGTGGAATACTAAAACAAAACACAGAACAGTTTGCCGGAAAAAAAGTCTCTGAAGCTAAAGAATCTATTAAAGAATGGTTAGCTAAAGAAAAATATTCAGATGTTTTGTTAGAGCTTACCAATTCTCCAGTGAAATGTCGTTGTGGAGCTGAATGTGTTGTTAAAATTCTCACCAACCAATGGTTTCTAAACTATGGCGATAACAACTGGAAGGAAAAAGCAAATCGATGTCTTGATAAAATGAGCATTCTTCCTCAAGAAATTCGTGGTGAATTTAATTATGTAATCGGTTGGTTGCACGAACGTGCCTGTGCTCGCCAACATGGTATGGGAACCAAATTGCCATGGGATCAAGCTTGGATCGTTGAAAGTTTATCGGATTCGGTAATCTATATGGCATATTATATTCTAGCAAAATTTGTAAATTCTGGTAAATTATCAGCTGATGGTTTATCAAAAGAATTTTTTGATTATGTGTTTTTGGGGAAGGGTAGCTCGGATGGAATAAAGCTCCCAAAAGATATAGTTGAGGAAATTAGAAAAGAGTTTTCTTACTTTTATCCAGTTGATTCAAGACATTCCGGGCGAGATTTGGTTCCAAACCACTTGACATTTTTTGTATTAAATCATGTAGCAATATTTCCTGAAAAGGACTGGCCTCGTCAAATTGTTGTTAATGGTTCTGTTCTGATGGATGGTAAAAAGATGTCAAAAAGTATGGGAAATATCATTCCACTACGACAAGCTATTCGGGATCATGGTGCAGATCCAATCAGATTAGCTATAATCATATCAGCTGAGCTACTCCAAGACGCTGATTTTAATTTAGAATCAGTAAATGGAATAAAAAACAAGCTTGTAGCTTTATTGGATGAATGTTCCAAGCTAAAAGCTGAAAAGCTTGGAAACTTGCAAGCTGAAGACAAATGGATCTTAAGCAAGCTGCAATCTATGATTTCTGGTGTTAGCTCCAGTATAGAGAAAATGAGGCTACGAGAGGCCCTTCATGGGAATTTGTTCTCATTTGAGGCCGATTTGAATTGGTTTTTGAAGCGAGCCCGGGCAAAAGGGAGAAATGACTATTCTGGAATATTGCACGAAATAACAACTAAAAGAATAGCAATGCTTTCTCCATTTGCGCCTCATATAGCTGAAGAGATGTGGGAAAAGCTTGGAAACTCTGGTTTGGTGTCACAAAGTGGTTGGCCAACAGTTTCAGCTAAAATTGATGCAAAAGCTGTTCTGTCTGAAGACTTGTTAAAATCTGTCATGGATGATGTAGCAAATATAATTAAAATTACGAAGATTACGCCAAAAAAAATTATAATTTACACAGCTGATTCCTTCAAATCAAAAGCATATCATGCAATATTAGACAAAGTAATGTCAGGTGAAACAAACATGGGAGCTATAATGAAAGATTTGATTGCAAATCCAGAGACTGCTGATATTAAGAAGAATCCGGATTTTGTTCAAAAAACTATCAAGGATATTTTGTCTGAACCAGTTGAAATTAGAAAGACTAAACTAGAAACTGTAGAGTTTGATGAAAAGGGCTTGATTTCTGATGAGCTAATTAGTCTTGCAAAGGCTGACTATGGAGTTGATGTGCAGATTTATTCTGAGAGTGATTCAGGAATTTATGATCCGAAAGGAAAAGCTAGACATTCCAGGCCTTTCAAGCCAGCTATTTTGATTGAATAAAGAATTGTAAATTAGTTTGAATTTCCATAAAAATATGGAGGTTTCTCCAAAACAACATCACACGCAGTATAACAGTAATCATCTAAATTCTAAAACTCAGTATTAACCATTGGTGTTTAAAATTGCACTACAATGGTTTTTATCCACCCAGAAAATCGCTAATTTTGATGACAGAAATAAAAGTTAAAGAAAAGAAAACACAGTTGAAAACACGACCAGCATTCAAAGCTGGCGAGGTAGTAAGAATAGTAGATTCAGAAAAAAATACTACTCTAGTCTATACCATTAAAAAATTAAAAAAATCCTATGATGGAACGATTCTATATCTACTTGAAACAGCATCTAATCCAATTAAAATTCTATTTTATGAAAGCAAAAAATCTCATCTAGAAATAGTTAATTAGACCAGTTTAATTTTCAAATCTCAAAATGATTTTGCGAAATTGAAAAAGAAAAAGGCTAGAGATATTTTCCGCCTTGTTCTTTGGTAGAAATATCCGTAACATTTTCTACTGGGGAAACAAAGATTTTTCCGTCTCCGGAAGTGCTCATATGAGCAGCCTCAACAATTGCCGCAACAACTTTGTTCACATTGGAATCTTCGACTACGGTACAAACTGTCTCAATATTGGTAAAATCCTTGGAACTTCCTCCACATCCTCTGCCTTCGCTTATGGAAAATCCTCCAAGTTTCATTTTGCATAATGCCTCCACAACATCGTCTTCACGTACTGACTGAATTACAGCCTCAATTTTCTTCATAGGATTTATGAAAAAAAACTCTTTAAAATTGTTACATTTTTACTCAAATCTCAAAGTAATTTTGCGAAATTAGAACGGATTCACTAAGGTCCATAACTATAGCGTCCTAATTTTGGTTTCAGAAACTAATCCGAGGACTTTTCTTCTAAATAGGCTGCTACTTGTTTCTGGATTTGTTGTTTTTGATGAGTAATTTCTTGATGTATTCTATAAAGTAATTCTTGACCCAATCTTTGATTATTTTTATGATAATATGCTGTTGAATATTCTTGTTCCTTGCTTCCAAGTAACCAACCAATAATAAAATCTGACTCGTTTTGTGGATTCCATGAAGATCTCAACATTGGATAATAAACTTCTAGAAAACCCTTCAAATCACTTTCAATTCCCTTAAGATCGTGTTTTACGAATTCAAAAAATTCTTCATCTTTCATAATTTTATCCTATAACGTATCCTCATAAATTGACTATCTTTCTATATTCAATCGAAAATTTGTGTTAAAATTATTATTTTATTTAGCGAAATTGACCTGTAACAGTTCGTATCAAATGTTTATGAAGAATTGATTGCATCCCAGCAACAGCACTCATCCCATGTGCAGTTGGGACATTCTTTTTTAGATTTGCTGTTTTTGCATTCATCTGGAAGACATTCACAATCAGCACATTTGATTTGAAACATATTCCAAGTCTCCACAGCCGCTAGACGTTTTATGAGCTTCAAGAAAATGTCCCCATGCAATTACAGCCTAAAGCCATACATGGTTTTCGTACCCCGTTTCTATCTCGTGGGAACTTTTCTTGTTGGTGTAGTTCTTTGTTATGTCCACAATCAGGGCAGTTATGTTCTTCGATGAAGGGTAATCCATAGCTGGTCTTTTTTATTTTAAAACTTCTCATTATGGTACATTCCTATGAATGATCATCACTTGTATTGTGTGCGTAAGCATGCCTAGTTTGCTTGTTAACTACTTTTATCCCTAGATCCTTGTATTTGGTGATACACCCATCACAGAGAAAGATATGAAGATTATCAAATACTATTACTGATTTCTTAGGTTTGTTATGATTACATTCTAATTCTTTGAGTAGTTCTGATTTTTTCATTCTATTAGTTATCCCAATACCATTTCTGTTTATAATGTTCTGGTTTTGATGTATGAGCTTTTTTGTAATGTCGTAACAATCTAATCTCTTCTGTAAAAGCCATTTTGCATTTTTTACATTTATGTGGTTTGAGTATTTTCATTTTCTTTTTCTCTTGGATAAAAGGCTCATAAGTCT
>JADNRU010000009.1 GCA_016276965.1 Nitrosopumilales archaeon
GGTGCGGCTCTTTCCATTATACTTCTTCCAGATTCTAGAGCCTCTGGAGAAGGCTCCAATACAAATAATGCGATTCCTCCAATTATAATTAATATTCCACTAATTATCAACATTATTCCAAGACCACTTGATTTTTTTTTCCTTGAAATGAAAAATGCGATTATTGGTAAAATAATTGCTGGCATTCCTAATCCAATTCCGCGTGTCATATTATCAAGTCCCAGGAAACCTTCTTCAGCTATTTCGTTAACTGCAATATCCAGTGCGTAAATAACTAGTAATGCAATCGAAATTCCAGTAATTATTAATGCAGCTTTTATTGCCATGATTTAGCTGCCCTCCTTAAATTAATAAACCTAGAGTTAATTCGTTCATAACTTTATTGTATGAAAATTTTGTTTAGAAATTCTTTGGTAATCTTACCATGAATGTTGTGGGATCATTTTTTAGTGATATATTTCCACCGTGTTGCTCTACTATATTTTTACAAATTGACAATCCCAATCCAGTTCCTAATTGTTTGGTTGTAAATAATGGATCAAAAATTTGATTCATTAGTTCTTTTGGAACTCCTGGTCCAGTATCTTCAACTATTACCACAATATCTGCAGAATTTTCCATAATTCTAACATTCACCTCGCCCTTATTTCCTATTGCTTGAACAGCATTAAGCATTAAATTTGAAAATACAGCTTCAATTTTTCTATAGTCGCAATTTAATTTAGCGTCAATTTCCTCAACAATTATTTTAACATCATTTGGAATTGTAATGTTGTCTTTAGCAGAAATTATCAAGTCTAAAATTGAATAGCGTTGTAATTTTAGATCTGAAGCCCTTACAAAATCTAATACGTCATCAACTTGATGTGACATTCTATTCATAGCTCGACGAAGTTTTCCATAATATTGTAGTTTTTCTTCAATTTTCAATTTTGGTTTTGACTCCATTATTTCAATGACATTTTTTATTATAGAAAGTGGGTTTCTAAGATCATGCGCCATTCTAGAGGCTAATTCCCCTATAACGGCAAGTTTTTCAGATTTTAAAAGTTCATCCGTTTTTTCATCTACTTGTCTTGAAAGAAAATCTCGTTGAAGTTCTAATTCTTTTTCTTTTAAAACAACTTTTTCTAAATTTCTGCGAAGATCAGAAGTTAAGTTACCATTTTCTATTTTCTGTTTTTGTAATTCTTTATTCATTTTTTCTAATTCTGCATTTCTAGTGTTTAGTGATGATGTTAATTCTTGCAAAAAATCAGTTTTCTTTTTTAACGCTGAATTCATTTTAATTGCTCCAGTAAATTGTTCACTTGATTTTGAAGCGATTTCTTTGATTTGAACAGCTTTATCTTCTAATTCTACTTTGGCTTGATCTAATTCATCAAAAGCTTTATCAGTAAAATTTGAAAATTCTTCAAACTCAGATAATTCTCCCTCTAGTGATTTTTTCTTATCAGAAGACGTTTGCAATTACAATAAAGCTTTTCTGTACAATTCGTATTATCTTGTGTTTGTGTTAATCGAACATACGCCATTTTGATTCTAGGGATTAAATTGTAAGCCCTAGAAAATTGAATATAATATCTCCATAAAACAATTGAATTGCAAAACCTGCTGTAATTAATAACATGTAGGGGATACCCGGAGTTATCCAAGTATTTGGAGTATTACAATATTCTGCATATTCTGCATGATGCATTACTAAATTCAATTTTCTATGTTTTCCAACTTTTTTCTCAATAGAAAATCCATATTTTGGATTTTTAGCTTGATATCCTAAAAACATCGCTAAGATTTTCTTTTTTCTTGTTTCATTAAATCCTTCAAAAATATCATTTTTTCTTGCTAATTGTATGATGTTTCTAATTAAATTGACAAAAAGTGGGGTAATAGAAATCAAAATTGCATTTGTAAAGGTTGTAAAAGGAGTAATTGTATTTTGAGATAATGTAATTTGTGGTGCAAGAGCTGCTAAAACAATTAATGCAAAGGCATCTGCACCTCCAAAAAGTCCTATTCTCCAGATAATAATTGCAATTGGAACTATTATTAGTGAAATACCCAGGTTTGAAAGGGTTTCTGGAAATTGTGGTTCAAAAAAAATCAAAACTACTGCTAAAACACCAAACACCAACCAAACATAATCACTAATTTCTCTTTTAGTAACATCAGTAAATGATGCATAACCTAGCATTCCCAACGCAAATATTATTCTGAGATGCGTAAGGTCAATGAGGGAATCAATCATTTTTTTTCGTCAATTAGTAGTAGAAAAATTAAATTATTTAATCCCCTGTTTGCGCATTTGTATGAACTCTGATAATTGAAAAAAAATTATTGAATTTAAAAAGAAAATGAAAAAGGCGATATGATAGAAGATTATTCATATCATGATGCCAATAGGACTTCAACAGGTTTAGCTTTTTTCCACAAGTGTTGGCAAAGGCTGAACATATTATTGATCATTTCCTTTGAATTGGTGTATAGAATTGAGTCATTGTCATCGTTCAAGTCCATGGTTTCTTTTATGGAACCTGACATAATCAATTGACCTCCTTCTTCAACAACCACTCTGCTTTTGGATGGTAATTTTCCAACTCTTGTTTCAGTAGCCTTTAATCTGCTAATTAAAGGAAGAAGGTTTTCGTTTGTTGTATCTGTAAGAACTCTGACCGTACCGCCATTTTTCTTACACATTGCGATCTTTTCAGGGATTGCAGTATGATACATTCTAAGAATGTCTTCTGCTGTTGTTATGATGTAGATAATTTTGGATGAATCTTGTATCAACTTTCCAGTTCGCGAATAAATATTTGAGCGTCCTTGGATTATAGATATTGAAGATGCTTCTGAAACATTTTGCGGACGATTCAACTCTTTCAAATCTTTGATGATTTTTCGAGATAGTTTTTGCATAGTAACTATTTCATCTTCTTTTCGTTGAATTACAGTTGTTAGAGCATCTGCAGGTGGAACCGATTCGCATATTGTAGGATTTGAAAATGTTGTGGTGATCAAACCCATGTCTCTTAGTTTGTTAAGGGATCTGTATGCCTTGCCCCTGTCAATTTCCAATTTAGTAGACATTTTGCCTACTGTGAGAGAACCTATTCGTAAGAGGCCTAAATACATGGTGGCGTCTGTTTTATCTAGTCCAAAGTAAGACAGTTCTGTGATTAGTTCGTCTTCTACAGACATTTTTGACTAATTCCCTCCAAAATAACCTGTTTTTTTACTGCTTTTGCAGTTTTGATATTGTCGTGTTGTGTGACCATATTTCCCTTTGTTTCTATAACAGTCTAGCTAATCAGTAGCAGTATGTCATTTTTTGTACAGACAATTTTTCAAGCTAGATTTTTCAGTCAAAACCATGAGATGAAAATAATGTGGTTCTACTAGCTTATAGGCTCAATAACTATAGATTTTTTAATTTTATTTATAATTTTTAAAAGCCCATCAATATTTTCTGTATTTTTTATATCGATTGCATTGAGATGACCCAACTTTCTTTTAGGTTTAGATTCTTTTTTTCCGTACATTTTTAGAAATATTCCCTCTTGGGATTTAACTATAACTGGCTTATACGCTCCTTGAAAATTTTTTGGACCAAGCAAATTGTACATTATAGCAGGATGTACTAATTTGGTATCTCCCAGCTCTAATCCCAGAATAGCCCTCAAATGCTGCTCAAATTGAGAAGTTTTGCTTGATTGTAAAGTATGGTGACCAGAATTATGAACACGTGGGGCTATTTCATTAATGAGAATCTCATCATTTTTAGTAACAAACATTTCAATTCCAAAAACCCCTGCCCCTCTAAGAACATCCATTGTTTTTTTTGCAACCTCCTCTGCTTTTTTGGCCACTTTTTCTGATACTCTGGCAGGAGCTATAGTCATTCTTAAAATATTTTCTTCATGAATGTTTTCTACCACGGGGTAGGTAGCAATATCTCCTTTTGTGTTTCTAGCTGCAATTACCGAAACTTCCATTTTAAAATCAATGAATTTTTCTAGCATCAAGGTCTGTCCACTAAATTGTTCAAAACCTAAAATGAGGTCTTGTTCTGAATTTATTTTGAAATTTCCTCTTCCATCATAAGCATACTTACATGTTTTTAATAATGAAGGAAAGCCAAATTTTTTAATTTTTTCTTTTAAATCTTCCAATGATTCTATGTCCACAAATTCTACTACTGGAAGCTGATTTTTTGCTAAGAATGTTTTTTGAACTAGTTTATCTTGGATGATTTCTAAAGTGTGTGGAGAAGGATTAATTTTTGTTTTTGATTCTATTGTTTTTAGAACCTCACTATCTCCAGATTCGATTTCATAGGTGAGTATATCTGATTTAGATGCAAGTTCGATAATTGCGTCCTTATCTTTGAAATCTGCAATAATCTGTTTAGCACCAACTTTAGAAGCTGGACATTCTTCAGTAGGATCTAAAACTATTACTTCAGAAATTTGAGATGGAAATTTTTTTGCAGCTTCTGTTAACATCATTCCTAATTGACCTCCACCAATAATCCCTAGCACTTGGCCCATCGCCATTCCAACGCGTGAGCATTAAAAATAGTTAACGGGATTTTTTTCAGCTATAATTCTTTTTTTGTAACCTATTTGATTATTCTCGAGTTTTTGAGCTTGACCAAATAAAGTCAAAAAGCAATTTCATAGAATATACCAGTGAGGATGAATCTGTCCACATGGCTGTTGTGTTTTGAACAGATTTTTCATCTTTTTTTGTAAAAAACATCATTTCATTATTCCCCTTCATTACAAAGCAAAGTTCATCTTTAATGGAACTAGGCATACACCTGATTTGTTTTTTATTCATGTTTTCAAAAATATAGAGTGTTTTTTCAGAACATGAAGTTACTATTTTTGAGTTTAATTTTTTTTCTTTTAAAGTATCCAAAAAATCTGAATGATATAATCTTAAGAAGTCTTTTTCAGAACCTAAAATTTTGATTTCTTCTCCTGTTTTTGAAATCATTTCCTTTAATTTTGCGTTAATTTGATTGGTTCCTTGCAACATTTGAAATTTATTTTCTTCTTCACCTGGTTTTTCTTTTAAAAAATCAGGAATACTGTCCCATAATTTTATGATTGTCTGCTCTTTTTTTTCTAATGATTTTACACGTTCTTTTTCCGAATTGACTAATGTCTGAACTGCTTTATTCAATGGTATGGCTGAAAATTTTATGGGATGTCCGAATGTTGCTAATACGATTCCTTTCTTTTGTAATGAAGATAATAATTGATAGGTTTCTGTTCGAGCAATTTTTAAGGCCCTACAAACCTCCGAAGCAGTTTTTGACCCATATTTTCCCAAAAATATGTAAACTTTTGATTGGTTTGGTGTTAAATCAAATTTTGAAAGTTCTTCTTTGAGCTCATCTACTGATAACTTGTATTCATGTAGACTAGAGTCTGGCATTGAGTCGAATATCGTCTGTTGTGAACCTTCTTTCATGTTTACTCTGTTGATCCTCATATCCAAAATAAGATCTTAATATTGTGCTCGGGTTAACTAGTTTTGATCGCTTTGATCGCATATACGATCAATTTACGCCTATTTTTCTAAAAAACTTCTCAATTCATGCCTGGAAATTAAATACTCATTCCTAATTTGATTTGAAGCTTAAAATTAACTATTGAGTATTTTCACTTTAGATATGCCATTAAGAAAAAAAGGGAAACATCAAAGAAGGGCCGACCAAAGTGCTGCTAGGAAAAGACGAAAACAATCTAAAAGTGGAAAACCAAGAAAACGGTGAATTTTCACATCACACAGAAGATTAAAAACGTCATTTCTTTTTTGAATTATCATGAGTTATGCCAAAAAGCCTCTAGTTGGAATAATTATGGGTTCAAGTTCAGATAGCAGAATAATGCATGGAGCAGCTGAGATTTTAGATAAATTCAAGATTAAACATGAAGATCAAATAATTTCAGCACATAGAACTCCATCTAGATTGAATCAATATGCTAAACATGCAGAAAGTAGTGGGTTTAAGGTAATTATTGCTGGGGCAGGGGGAGCAGCTCATTTACCAGGAATGATTGCCGCTCATACTATTATTCCAGTAATTGGGGTTCCAATTTTGGTTTACAATGATAAACAAGAACAGAAATCCATCAAACACAAATTTTCTGCTTTTGGTGGATTGGACTCTTTATTATCTATTTCAGAAATGCCATCTGGTTCCCCCGTGGTAACTGTTGGAGTCAATAAAGCTACTAATGCTGGGATATATGCTATGAAAATTCTTGCAAATGAATTTGGAGATATAAGAAAAAAACTAAAAAAGCACAAAGAAATTCAACATCAATCAGTTGTAAAAGAATCAGAAACGCTGAAAAAAATAGGCTTGTCAAAATTTGTAAAAAAGAAGTTCAAGTAAATTTCTAGGTCATAACCGTAAATTTGATATTTTTATTTTTAAGATGTTCAATTAATTTTTCTGCGTGTTCTTTTCCCTCTGTTTCTAAACTTAAGGTTACTCCAGCTGAGCCAGCATCAATGTTTGAACTTAGTCTATCATGAACTACTTCTACAATATTTACACTCAATGAAGCTATTTCATCTACCAATTCTTTTAATGCCCCAGGTCTGTCTGGTAAAAGTATGAATATTTTTACTAACCTTCCCATCTGGGTTAGGCCTTTTGCAACTATCTGACCTAGTAAATACATGTCAACATTTCCTCCACCGAGAATTGTAACAACTTTTTTTCCTGGGGAAGGTTTTGCTTCAAGCAAATATGCTAAACCAACGGCGCCTGCTGGTTCAACAACCATTTTGCCTCTTTCCATCAACAAAAACATAGTTTTGATAATTTGATTATCATCAACCAGAACTATATCATCAATTAATTTTTTGATTATCTCAAAAGTAATTTTTCCAGGTTTTTTTACTGAAATTCCATCGGCAATAGTCCTATTCCCACCAACTGATTTTAGCGTACCTTCTTTTAGCGATTCCCTCATTGCAGGAAATGATTTTGATTGAACTCCGATAACTTTCACTTTAGGATTTTTGGTCTTGATGGCAATCAACATACCTGCTGCCAAACCTCCTCCCCCTATTGGTACATAAACCTCTTCTACATCAGGCAAATCTTCTAAAATTTCTAATCCTATAACTCCTTGAGCTGCAATTACCTGAAGGTCATCAAAAGCGTGAATTATCGTAGCGCCTGTTTTTTCTGCAATATTTTGTGCCTTTGCCCATGATTCTTCATAATTATTTCCTTCAAGAATTACGTTTGCGCCATATCCTCTTGTAGCAGAAACTTTTGCTGGCGATGCATTTTTTGGCATAACTATGGTGCATGGGATTTTTTCTAATGAAGAAGCAAATGCTACACCTTGAGCATGATTTCCTGCAGATGCTGCAACGACCCCGTTTTTTTTCTCTTCCTCAGTTAGCGATTTTATTTTAAAATACGCTCCTCTTATTTTAAAAGAACCTGTTTTTTGATGAAATTCTGATTTGAGATATATTTCTGAACCAGTTAATTGGCTAAAACTTGGAGAGTATGTTAGTGGTGTTTTTCGAATATCTTTTCCTTTCATCGATTGAGCTTTGATTACATCTTCGTACGATGGAGTCATCAGGTTTGTTCGACGCATCGAGTTATATTTGATTTTTCCTGATTTCTTAGAACAATCTAACAAAAACCTAACTTCTGATTTTAAAAATAAATAAAATCAAGAAAAGCCTTTATAGTTGCTTATAGATCGATAGGAACTAGTCAAGGGGCCGATGCAACTCCCCTAAAGAGGAAACCTCGCCTCAGTTCACGGTCCCTTGATTATTTTGTTCTAATTGAAAACAAGTTGGATATAAACCATTTTTTCATATATTCATATTTTTTTTGATCTCATCTAATCTTTCAATAATTTTTTCTTTAATAGTAATTGGAATTTTTTTTGGATCAAAAACACCTTCTTTAATTTTATTTTTAATAAACTCAAGTTCTAAATTACATAAACATCCTTCTTCTCCAGTAACTAATCTAGCTTCGTCTATTAGTACTGGAGTAGTTTGATATGTTTCAATTAAAAGATTGTCTAATTCGTTGAAGAGATCAATTTTTCTTTTTGAAAGTGCTTTGAAATTAACATCTGTGTTTTTTTCAATTTCTTTGTAAATTTTTTCGCGTATTTCATCATTTTCAAAAAAAACTTCAAACAAATTCTGGAAATCTAGATCTTTATATCCCATATTTTTCAGTTTTTCTAGAATGAATTGATCGCTATTATCTGCAATTTTGTTTTCCATGTTTTTTGTCTTATCTATGATTTCAGAAAGTTCTTTTTGGTTTTCTATAACTTTGACATCGGCTTTATAGAATAACAGAACATGGAATTGTAGCGATAAGTGGCAAGATAACATGTAGTTTCCTTCTCTTACATTTAGTTTAACGAAAATTCGCCTGATGTCTTCATTATTTGAAATTGAGACATCATGAGCTTCCCAGTCTGGCAAATTTCTTACCATTTTTTTATAGAAATTTTGAATCAGGTTGGGATCAAATGTTTTTTGATCGGTTATGGTACTATCGCCTAACATAGCTTTTATTGGAATTTTTTTTGTAAGGTCTTGAATTAGTTTGAGAAATAATTGTTGAATTTCCTCATTTTTTTTATTTAAAATTTGTATAAATTCAATTGAAGATTTAGTGCCAAGACGCACGAAATTTAGTTTTTTTTGTTCAATAAAACTCTACATTTGAAAATTTAAAAATGGATATTTTCAACCCATTTTTTTCTAGTAATAAAATCAGAAATTATGGTATTATTTTAAATATCTAGGCATGGAGGACATGCTATTGACGGTTGAAAAAATTGTTTGCTGGAATTGCAGTGCTGAGATCGTACAATATTTTAATGAAAATTATAAGGGCAAAAGGGGTCGTTGCCCTATTTGTGGTGTTGATTTTCCTCTAGAATGAGGATAATAAAATGTCTGAAAACAATGATAATTCGAATAAAAATGGTGAAAACCAGAATTTCAAAGACGATAAAATTTCTATTGAAAAAAAATCAATCGAAAAAACTCCCGATCACAAATCCTCTGAATATATTGACATTGTATTAAGTAGAAAAGGCGCTAAGGTAGTTGATTCTGAAACTTTAGTCAAAGAGGCTCAAAAAAGAATTTGGAGTGCATTAAAACAAGGATATGAGTATAATCCATCAACAGATGAGTCAGAAAAATTTCTTCGCGATCTAGTTTCATCTAGAGTTAACATGATAGTACTTTACGTTGATTTAGTTGGTTCAACAGATATCACTCTTTCATTACCTGAAGAAAAAGTTGCCATAATTATCAGCTCATTTGCTCAAGAAATGGCGGAAGTAATTAGACAGCATGATGGGTACGTTCTCAAATTTGTCGGGGATGCAGTAATTGGTTATTTTATTGCTGAGGCTCTCCCATTACTTGCAGCTGATAACGCAGTTAACTCTGCAAAAACAATGGTAACCTTGGTTGAAAAAGGATTGAATCCAATTTTGAATCAATATGATTATCCAGAATTGAAAATTAAAATTGGAATGGATTTTGGAAAAAATATCATCGTTCGTTATGGCTCTGATAAAGAAAAATCCCATGTTGATATATTGGGACCTGCAATGAACATTGCTTCAAAAATCCAATACGTCGCAGAACCAAATCAAATTCTAATTGGAGAAGATGTTTACACACGAATACATCCATCAATTCAAAAATCTTTTGAAAAAGTAGTTTGGACAAAAACAAAATGGAAATATCATGACAGAGAAACAGGAAAACTTTATCCGGTTTACGCATATATTGGTTAGATAGTAAAATTACTTGGGCATTCAACATGTTCGTAATGATGGTCAGTAAATTTGTCTTGAATTACATAAATTACAATTTTATGTAATTCTGTAGAATTAATATTTTTTTTACACTTTAAACAGAATTTTGTTCCCATGTCCTTCATTTCAAGATCAGCGATCTAGGATCACTATAAGGATCCGCTATTAGCTCGATCTGACAAAATGTGACTGATGTTTCATTCTCTCCTATATCAAACGAAGAAAGATAAGCAAAAATAACCGAAAAAAAATGATAATTTCATGGAATACTTGTATACAAAAAGACTGTTGGATTTATCTGGAATTAATCCAGATTTAGGATTGCCTTCATCAATGTTTCCACGTTATCCGCCGGGAATTTCTCCTCCTTCTTTAGGTTTGATGAATCAAAATCGTTTGAAAAAAAAATTCTTTCATGATAATGCATCAATAAATACAAAATTAAATGATTTTCATCAACGCTACCAAAAATTTGCATCAGGGTTATTTGAAGTTGCGTATCCTTCTTTTCCTCCAGGGCATCCATTATTTTCTAGGTTTGAATCAACTACTGCCTTACAAAGTGAAAATGACAAGCTTCGAAAAGAAAATCTTGAATTAAAAAAACAGATTGAAAAAAATCAAAAAACCAAATCTAAATTTTAATGTAAATTCTTATAAATGCTTCTTATATTTTTCATAAATTTTTTGTAACATTTTAGCTTCTTCTGAATTAAGCGGGAATTTTTCAGAATTGTCCTTTTCAAGTTTGGATTGTAAGGTTCTAAGCAAAAGTCTTTCAGTACTTTCAAAATAATCCCTTGCTGGAGAATTTTGTAATAATTTAATTTTGATTATAGCACCGGGTTTAGTCATAATTTCCATAATCATCATAATACTTTTGATTAATATCTTTATTATGGGGATTTTTTTATTTTAATTATTGAGTAAAACTCCCGAACAAAGATGGAAATCAGCAATAATTACATACAGGAAAAAATGTCAAAAAATCTTGGAAATTTCAAAATCTATTCGATATGCAGGAATCATAAACGAATATGGTAGAACATTAACTGGAATTGTACGTCCCGGAGTAATTCCACTATGGAATGCTGAACAGGTAAAAAATGAATTTTTTATTATTTCAACTTTAATGACATTACGTAAATCATACGCTCAAAAAGTTGGTGCGTTAGATTTTATTACACTTCAACATCAAAAAGTAACAATTCTTGTCTTTCAAAGAAAAAATATTACCTTTTATGTTTCGATAGACTCCAAAGTAAAAAACCTCGAAAGTTTAATTCCAAAAATTAAAAAAATTCTTTAAGCAGGCGTGAAACCTTGGTAGCCTGCTGACTGTTCAACTTTATCTTTGAAAATGGGCTCAAATAATGAGATCATATATTCATCAGGATCCAATATGACGACGTTTTTGCCAGCCTCTCTTTCAACAATATCACGGTAAATTTTGATACCTTTTGATTTTAATTCCTCTACAACAGATTTTACATCTCCTACCAAAAATCCAACCATAATACCATTTTCGATTGAGGTCCCCTCATGTGGAGCAGATAGAGAAGCAGGATGCAAACTGATTAATGCGCCTTTTGATCCTAAATCTACCCACGTTCTTCTTTGCTGTTTGATTGGTAGACCAATAATTTCATTATAAAACTTGATGGATTTATCTAAATCTTTAACAGCAAGAATAACATTTCCGACTCGTTTTACATTCATTTTAATTCTGAATACTCCAGAATAAATCAAAACCTTCCAAATTAAATCCTTTTTGTTAGGATACCTCAACCATTGTTTCTGTTCTTTCGACTCCGCTTAATGTTTGAATTTTAGTAGTAATATCTTTAATTTGAGGAAGATTTTCTACATTGATTAAGGCTACTGCATCAAATTGCCCGCTTACTGGAAATGAATCATAAACTGAATCCACTTTTTTTAATCTTGCAGCAATCAGTTTTTTTGGGGATTTAACTAAAACAACAGCCCTTACCAACCTAAATTTACCTCCACCTCAATCATCGTTTCTGTATCCACAATCTCTTTAATTTTTTTAAATGTGATTACCATATCATTTATCTCATCAAGGGGGCCTTGAAGTATTACACTGATATCAGCTCTTCCAGTGACTATCATAATTTCCTTATTCAATTTCCGCTTTTTCTTAAGTACCTTAACTACCCTATCTACAGTCCCTGGTTTTACGGTAATTAGACATAAGGCTCGCATAATGTATGTTTTATTACGCGGCTTTAATTTATTTAGTTTTGAAAAATTAAATTCATCTGTAAATAACTAATTTTAATCAGAAGATTCCTGAGAACGTGCTTCTTCTAAATAGGCCCTTCTTTCTTCATGTTCAGCGTCTTTATCCACCTTTAATTCGTCATCAATGATTATAATTCCCGCGTTATCGCTTCCCTCAGAAGTGTTTTTTGGGGTTTTGGCTGTATTTTTCTTTTTCTCCTTACCTTTTGAACTAGTCTTTTTCGGTTTCTTTGATTTGATTTCTTTTTTAGATTTTTTTCCGGCCATATAGAGACCGGAAAAGAAAGAGGAATGCATGTATTAAAAGATTGTGCAGAATTAAACATGTTGCAAAAACTAGTATTGATTAGTGTATTTAATTCATAAATTATGATATTAGATTATGTTTTTACTTTTAATTAAAGGTGCCAGGGGCGGGATTTGAACGCGCGACAGCTCGGTCTTCAGCCGAGTGCTCTCCCGGGCTGAGCTACCCTGGCATATCGCATTTTCTTTATAATGGTGATTAAAGTGTGTCTCTTATGGTTTCCAGATCACGTCAGTAATTCCATTTCGTTTGTTAATAGTTCTGGCCATTACAAAAAGCAAATCTGAAAGTCTATTTAGATATTTGAGACAATTATCGTTAATATTTTCTTTCTCAGAAAGAGAAACAACATGTATTTCAGCTCTTCTTGAAATTGTTCTCGAAGAATGAATTAAAGCTGCTACAGGATGTCCTCCGGGTAAAATGAAGTTAGTAATTTGAGATACCTCTTTTTCTAATTGGTCGATTATATTTTCCAGTGATATTACCATTTCTAAGGCAACCCTATTTTTTTTGTCATTTTGGTTAGGATTAGATAAATCTGCACCTACTAGAAAAAGTTCATTTTGAATTTCTTCTAATATTTTTCGCAAATCATTATCAATTTTACCAGATAGAATAATGCCTAATGAAGAATTGATTTCATCTACTGCACCATATGCTATAATTCTTGGATTGGATTTTGGAACTCGTTTTCCACCTTGCAAACCAGTTGTTCCATCATCTCCAGTTTTAGTATAAATTTTCATGAAAGCGTATACTTTTTTGTGTTATTATCTTATTCGAACTTGACCAATAGTTGTATAGTTTAATATCCTCCTATGAAGAACATATTTTGATGCCTGAGATTTCTTGTCC
The DNA here is from genome assembly GCA_016276965.1 of Nitrosopumilales archaeon. Classification (GTDB taxonomy): domain Archaea; phylum Thermoproteota; class Nitrososphaeria; order Nitrososphaerales; family Nitrosopumilaceae; genus CSP1-1. Next base: position 13,288 of record JADNRU010000009.1, read on the forward strand.
GTATTGTGAATCGAAATTTGAAACGAAAGAAGAACTCTCAAAACATATTGATAGAATTCATCATGGTTCTGGTTTATTAGAAGGAGATACTAGGAAATTCTAGATTGATTGAAGATTTTTTTCAACACGTGATTGATCTAAAAAAAGTAGAAAGAAAAGGCTGGAAAAATAAACTAGAAATAAAAAATCCAGAATCTGTTGCTGATCATAGTTATTCACTATCTGCATTGTCAATGGTTCTTGCAGATTTACAAGGTTTGGATACAAGAAAAATTTTGAAAATGGCTCTTCTACATGATCTTGCTGAATCGGTAGTTGGGGATTATACTCCTGAGGAAATTTCTAAACTGGAAAAAATAAAACTTGAAAATGATGCTATGGAAAAAATTCTTTCAAAGTTACCTACTAATTTAACTAAAGAATATCTGAAAATATGGAATGAATTTCAAATTAACAAAACACAAGAATCTGAATTTCTGCATGAAATGGATAAATTCGAAATGATGCTCCAAGCAAAACAATACGTTAGTGAGGGTCATTCCAAAGAAAAAGCCCAAATATTTATTAAAACTGCCAATAATGAAATCAAAAACAAAAAACTTCGAGAATTACTAATCCAAATTTTAACGTGACTAGAAAACTCAATATGTAATTAAAATCAAATATTTAGATTAATGTCTGAAAGAAGCAAAGACGAATTACTCGAAGCACAAAAGGAAGTGATAGGAATCCTTTTTGAAATAATTAAACGTTATCAAGCTAATAATGAATTAGACGAAGAATATTTTCAAATAGTTGCTAATGAAAACAAAAAAAGTGTTAATAAAAAACGCCTTGAAAAAATACTGTCTGAAAGAAGCGAAAATGGTAAAATTGTAACTCGACTTTTAGAGAAACTAAATAGCTAAATTATGAGGTTTTCGTGAGAATTTTTGAAACTCTTCTATTACTAAATCACGATAATTTTTCATAATTTTAAATAATTCATGATTTTTTTATCATACATGCAGTATTTTGCGGCACTTCAAATGGGTAAGAAAAGAGTTCAAAAAGCTAGAGAATATCTTAACAAACTTAGTAACGATAAAGCTATGCCAGCTTTGGCATTACGCGATAATAAAACAAATGTTTGGGAACCTGTAGGAGAGGAAAACTTCTATGCTTTTGTTAATGAATCCTCAGGTTTTGTATTAACTGATACTAGTGGATTTATCTTGGCATTATGTGATAAAAATGGAATTTCTAAAGCTATTGTTCAAGGGGTATCAAAAGAACAAAGGGAAAACTTCATTAAGACTTTTGAGGAAGACAAAATTCCAGAATACAAGGGCAATGTATCACTTCCGGTGTAATGAAAAATGAGTAAATTTTCTCGCGAAATTGAAGTAAGAGGTCACTTAATAGATTCTCTAATCCTCACAAAAATTTTTGATGAGGTAATGGATCTTGGAGGAGAATTTGAAGTACTTGAAATTAAAATTGGGAAAAGAAAAAAAGATGAGAGTTATGCAAAACTTAGAATTCAAGGTAAAAACAAAAAACATCTTGATCAAATTCTTGAAGTAGTTTATCGAGAAGGAGCAACTGCACGAATCCAAAAAGAAGTTTCAACAAAATCAGCACCAAAAAATATGATCATGCCAGAAAATTTCTACAGTACAACTAACAACTATACTCAAATTTTCATAAATGGAAAATGGATTAAAGTAGAAAACATGATGATGGATAAATGCATTGTAGTTAAATCAAATAAAGCAAAATGCGTTCCGATTCGTGATGTCAAGAAAGGAGATAAAATTGTAACCGGCGAAGATGGAATTAAGATAACTCCTCCAAAAAGGCCAAGAGAAGGCATGAATGTATTTCAATTTATGGGAGGAAGTAGCTCTAGTGAAAGGCCTACACAACATATTGCAAAAAAGGTTGCAGAAGACATCTACAAAACAAGAAAAGAAGGTGGAAAAATTGTTCTTGTTGGAGGGCCTGCAATAGTTCACACAGGTGCTGCAGAATCAGTAGCCACACTAATTAGAAACGGATTTATCAATGCGCTTTTAGCTGGAAATGCACTTGCAGTACATGATATTGAATACGCAACTTTAGGTACATCATTAGGAATGAATATTCGTGATGGAACACTTGCAATTAGAGGATATCGTAATCATATGCAAGCAATAAACTTCGTATTCAAGGCAGGTTCAATTTCAAAATTGGTTAAATCTAAAAAACTAAAAAAAGGAATCATGTACGAATGCGTCAAAAAAAAGATTCCATATATTCTTGCAGGTTCCATTCGTGATGATGGTCCTTTACCTGACGTAATTACAGATATAGAGCTAGCTCAGAAAAAATATAAAGAAATTCTAAAGGATGCAAAAATGGTTATTATGGTAGCTACTATGCTGCACTCAATAGCTACGGGCAACATGCTGCCTGCGGATGTTAAAGTTATTGTTGTGGATATTAATCAGCCAACAGTAGCAAAATTAATGGATAGAGGTACTTGGCAAGCAGTTGGAATTGTCTCTGATGTAGGTGCCTTTTTACCTATGGTAACTCAAGAAATAAAAAAACTAACCAAATGATGTGCTTGTTAGTTTAGAATTTGGTTTTTATGGACTCAATTCTTGAAGAAAATCTTTAATTGATTGCTGTGCCATAATATCCTTCATATTTTCTGTTAGTGAACTTAGAATATAGTCTTGATATGCATTACCAAACAAATCTTGTAATACATGTTTAAGATATTGTGGATATTCATAGCAATCTTCTAGGGTACAGTTATAATCTTTATGTAATAGATCAACAACCTTGTCTAATTCTTGAATACCTAACTGAAGTAATGTATTTTTTAATGCTAAAGTAACCATGGTTTTTTTCATATGTTGTTCTGAATCAGTTGTGGGAGCACATAGTTCATTTGTTTTTTTGATTATTTCATTAACATCTACCGGTTCATGAATTACTGCAGAAGGTTTGAGTCTGTTCATTGCCATTTCATTATTCATAGTAATGTTATCTGCCATCATTATTACAACTGCATCGAGATCAAGTTCCCTGATTTTTTCTAACGCATATACCCCATTAAAAACAGGCATAGTCACATCAAGATAAGTAACATCTGGCTTCAATTTTTGAAATAAAAAAACAGCGTCTTGTCCGTTAAATCCTTTACCTATTACTTTAATTCCGTGACTTTCGAGTAATTCACTAAAAAGCTGTACAGTTTCCTTATCATCATCTGCTATGACTGCCTTAATCAACAATAATTCCTTATTATTTTTTCATAAAAGGGTATGTTTTTTTGGTTTTTTTCGTTTTTTTTGAAGCGATCAATATATGTAGCCAAAATTTACAATTCATGCCTAAAATTTTTCTTCTCTTTTAAAAATTACTATTAAAAAATATGGATTTTTCCTTCGCGTTTTTTAATAAGAAAATTACTCATGGAATCTCACGGCCATAAAAAAAGTAAATGCAATTTCATTTGCAGTCATTGGTATACTTTTAACTTCAATAGCATTTCCAGCATATGCTGAAGTAGATTCAATTCAAACGGATAGTTTATTCTATATCAAAGAAGACATCATCACTTTTTCTGGAAAGGTAGAAGAAGGAACTAATGGTTTAGTATCCATAGTTATTCGGGACCCAAATGACAAATTTGTGTATTTACTCCAAACTTCAATTCGAGCTGATAATACCTTTGAAAAAAGTGTGGAGACAGGCAAAAAATTTCTAGTAACTGGCATTTACAACGCTTCTGCATTTATGCAAAATATGAGTGCCGGAGCATTTACTCAATTTGATTTTTCAGTTGATGGTTCAATAGTTTCTCCGTCAGTGTCGGATTTGCTAAAAAAACCAGTAGATGGAATTGATTCAACAACACTAGAAGAGATTAAACCTATCCCAGAAGAAAAAATTGACCTCACATCACAACAAGTCACTATTGAATCTGAAACGATTAATGAACTAACAAGCAAAATTGCTTCTTTTGTAGACACTTCTTTAGATCCCCAACATTACATTGATAGATACAACAATGAACCTGCATACAAAGAATGGTTTGATAGAAATTATCCCACACTAAACATTGAGGAAGCTGTAGGAAATCATATAGAACCTGAAGAAGAAAAAACTTCTATCACAGGTTTTCCTGATCCTGAAAAAGATCCTCAACATTACATTAATAGATACAACAATGAACCTGTATACAAAGAATGGTTTGATAGAAATTTCGTAGGACAATCAATTTATGAAGTTGTAGGAGTTCCAGAGCCAAAATCTGAAATTGTAAGTAACATTAAGGATATAACTAAAAATGATTCTGTATTTAGCACACAGAATTCATCACCAAATTCAGTTGAAGCATCAACTGTTAACAGTGTTAGTAGTGAAGTATCGCAAATGTTACTTGCACTTGGTGGATTAGGTGTATTATTTGGAGCAGTTTATGGAATTAAGAGAAGAGTTGATAGCAATTATCACCAAATTGTAGTAAATAAAACTGCCTTACAAAAGAATGTTGATTCTAATTCGGACCAAATAGCTCAAAATAGATTTTGGTTAAAAAGCAAACTCATAAATCGAAAAAAATGCGATGAACCAGTTACTATAATAAAAGAAAGATTAGCAAAAGGAGAAATCTCAGTAGATGAATATTATAAACTACTTAGAGCATTAAAGAAACAATAAAAATATTTAATTTTTATTTTAGTCTCTTGTAAACGGCTCTGAATTCCTCAGCAAGAGTGTAAGCTATGTTTTCAAGGTGAGCAAGTTCATTCATAGTTGTTCTACCTTTTGCTAACTGACGTATCAAAGTCATAGATTTATGAACCGTATTATGATCTAAATCCATATTTGCATTTGCCCAAGCTTTAAAACAATCATTAAAATCAAGACAGAATTTTAGAATTATTTTTTCCCAACCTTGGCCAGTAGTTGGAATTCTCATAATGCTAGCTAATTCTCTAAATTCATTTTTTCTATCAATTATTAATAATTCCACTGCATTTATCGAAGTTTGTTCCTCAAAACCCTCATGCTTTATGACCTCCATCCCAAAATATTATGAAATTACTCGAATTTAAGATAGTACTTTACAACTGAATGGTTATTCAATACTATCTCAAATTTATTAAACATTCATTCATGAATTCAATTTTTTCTTTAATAGATTTTTAATTTCTTTTTTAGTAGTTCAAGTGTTAGTGAAGGGTCAGCTTTTCCTTTTGTTTTTTTCATTACTTTTCCAACAAGAAAATTTACAGTTTCTGGCTTTTCTTTAATTTCTTTTACAGCAATACTTTCTTCATTAATGACTTTTTCAATAACTGCGGAGAGTTCAAATTCATCTGAAACATGTCCTAAATCTAGTTCAGTGATTATCTCATTAAGGGACTTTCCTGTCTTAACAATTTCTTGAAGTGCAGATTTTGATGAATTTCGAGTAATTGTATTGTTTATGATTGCGTTAGCTAGATCAGAAAGATGTTTTGATGTTAATTTTGATTGTTGCCGTTTTTCTTTAGTATCTACGAAACCCATTAAATCAGTTGTAATGATATTGGCAACTTCTTTTGCATTTTTTTCATTGTGTGCTAATTCAAATAAATCAGAATAAAACTTATCAGAAGAAAGAACGTCTGCAACCTGTGCTGGAATTTTAAATTGTTCAATGTAACGGTCTCTTTTAGAAGCTATGCTTTCAGGCATATTTTGTTTAAATTGATCCACATACTTGGGATCAAGTAATATCCATGGTATGTCTCCCTCAAGAAAATATCTATAATCTTGTTCTTCTTCTTTAGATCTTGCTGAAACCGTGATTTTTCTTCGGTCATCCCATTGTCTAGTTTCTAGTTCTATCGGGATTCCTCTTTCAACTAAACTTTGTTGTCTTGTAATTTCAAAATGAACTGCTTTTTCTAAATCATGAAATGACCCTACGTTTTTTATTTCAACTTTGTTCCCGCCTTCAATAGAGACATTACCATCAGCTCTCACTGCTCCTTCAAGGGAGGGCTCTGATACTCCTAAATTTTCTAACAAATCCACTAGAATATTCATAAATACTCTAACCTGTTTTGGATTTTCAAAATCAGGTTCAGTTACTACTTCAACTAGCGGAGTTCCTGCTCGATTGTAATCAACCAAAGTAATTTTATTTTTTTCAGAAGTTCCTTCGTAAATTAATCTTCCTGGATCTTCTTCCAGTTGAATTCTAGTTATTCTAATCTCTTTACCTTCTATGGTGATTTTTCCGTTATTACCAATACTGGTATGTCCATAGGCATCAAATTGAGTAATTTGATAATTTTTTGGTAAATCTGGATAAAAATAATTTTTTCTGAAGAAAGAGATTTTTTCTGGAATTTTACAGTTTAAAGCTAAAGAAATCAGTGTTCCTTTTTCTATTGCTTTTTGATTTAATCTTGGAAGAGAACCAGGTAAACCAATACAGACTGGACAAATATTGGTATTTGGTTCAAAACTTCTATAATCTGCCTTGCAGGGACAAAATAATTTACTTTCAAGTTTTGTTAGTTGACAGTGAATTTCTAGACCTATCTTTACCATTTTAAATTGAAACTCCTGGTAAGTTTGTTGTTTTTTCAAGTGCATGAGCAGCTTGTAATACTAATTTATCTTGCAGTGTGTTTGCATGAATTTGAATTCCTATAGGCAAACCATTTGAAATTTCAAAAGGAACTGAAATTGCAGGCTTACCAGTAAGATTTGCAGTAACAGTATTAAAATCAATTAAAAATAAAGCAACAGGATCATCTATCTTTTCACCAAATTTGAATGGAAGAATAGGTACTGTTGGTGAAATTAAAAGATCTACTTTAGTGAATGCTTCATTGATTTCTGCAGTAAGTTTATTTTTTACTTTTAGCGCTTTTAGGAAATACTTTCCAGCATGGCCTGCAGATGGAACAAATCCTCCAAGAATCATCCTTCTTGTAACTTCTGGACCAAAATTTTTTCTTGCTTTAGAAATGTAAGAATTGAATTCGTAACCTTCTAAATCAAAGTCATAACCATAACGAAGGTTATCATATCTTGCAAGGTTACTTCCAGCTTCAGTTGCTGTAATGGTATAATATGATGCAACTGAATAATCAATCATATCTAAAGAAATTTCTTCGATTTTTGCTCCAAGTTTTTCAAACTGAACAATTGCATTTTTAGTAGCTGACGAGACTTCTTTGTCTACGTTTTTTGTCATTTCAGAAATTACTCCAATTTTTTTACCATCAATTCCGGCATCAAGATTTTTAAGATAATTTTCTCCCTTGTTATCTATAGTTGTGTTATCCATTGGATCTTGACCGGCAATAATATTAAGTAAAAATGCGGTATCTTCAACAGTTCTGGTCAATGGTCCAATTTGTTCAATACTATTAGAATATGAAATCAACCCATAACGGCTAATCAAACCATAGGTAGGTTTGAAGCCCACTGTGGAACAAAAACTTGCAGGATTTCTAACAGAGCCTCCAGTATCAGAACCTAAAGACGCAATACATTCTAAAGCACTAACTGACACTGCACTTCCTCCAGAAGAACCTCCAGGTACATAATCTGTATTCCATGGATTTTTACTTGGACCAAACGCACTAAATTCAGTCGTCAAACCCATAGCAAATTCATCTAAATTCGTTTTTCCTATAATTATGGCGTCTTCAGATTTTAAATTCTTTATAACAGTAGCATCATAAGGTGAAATAAAATCTTCAAGCATTTTTGATGCACAAGTTGTCTTGGTGTCCTTCACACAAATATTGTCTTTAATAGAAAGAGGCATTCCCATACACTTGCCAATTTTTTCTTTAGATTTGATTTTTCTATCTATTTCTTTAGCTTGTTGAATTGCTTTTTCATTAATTGAAAGAAATGCATGAAGGTTTCCATCTATTTTTTTTATATGTTCAATGGTTTTAGAAATAAATTCTTCTACAGTAAAGTTTTCATTTTTTATTTCATCTAAATATTTTAATGCAGATATTTCAAGATTCAAATTAAATCAACTTAGGAGCTCTAACGAAAGTACCTTTGTAATTTTTTAATTTCTCAATTAATTTTTCTTCGTAGGGAACGTACTTGTCTTCTCTCAAATTTTCAATAGTTTGTTCTTGAACAATAAGTTCTTCTGATTCAATTCCAGCTTTATCAAGAATGTCAAAATATTCAATCATTTTCTGAACTCTATCTATATGTACTACATGATCATCTACTTCAATTCTCATTAATTTTGCTACACGTTCAATCTCTTCTTTTGATACCAATTAGATCAAACCTATGGTGTAAGTCTATCAACATCTCTTGGGTAAAAAGTAGTATCACGTATATTTTCGGTACCCGTTAATGCCATCATTAGTCTTTCTAATCCAATACCGCATCCTGCGTGAGGTGGAACTCCATAATCAAAAGCTCCTAAATGATATTCAAATGCATCTGTTTTCATTCCCTTATTTTTCATTCTTTCAGCCAACTCTTCTCGTTTTTCAATTCTTGTACTTCCAGAAGACAGTTCCAAATCCCCATACATTAAATCAAATGATTCAGAAATTTTAGCGTCTTTATTACTTACTTTTACATAGAAGGGTTTTGGTCCGGTAGGCCAATCTTTAATGAAATAAAATCCCTCCAATCCAATCTTTTTTAGATTAGAGGGATATAGATCATCTCCCCACTCAATTTTTGCGCCTACATTTTTCATTTTTTCAACAAGGTCTGAATAATTATGACGAGGAATTGTGGAAGGCAATTCAGGTATAACAAACTCGGTTTCAGGGTTTGTTTTTTGATACTCTTGAACAGTTTTTACAGTGATTTTTATGATTTGTTCAATACGTTCCATTACATCATTATAATCCACAAAAGCTTCTTCCAAATCGATTGAAATAGCTTCTGCAAGATGCCTATTAGTACGAGATGATTCTGCTCTAAAAATAGGTCCAATTTCAAAAACTTTCTCAAAACTCATAGTTAATTGTTCTTTGTACAATTGTGGGCTTTGAGCAAGAAAAGCCTCTTTGTTATAATAGAAAATTGGAAACAATGCGGCTCCACCTTCTGTTGCAGTAGCAATCATTTTTGGAGTATTGATTTCAATAAATTGTTCTTGAAAAAAATAATCGCGAATTGATTTTAAAACTAAACTGCGAGCCAAGAAAATATGTTGTAAAACTTTCCTTCTTAGATCAATTGGTCTAACTTCTAATCTAGTGTCAATATTTTTTACTGTCTTTGCCTGTGGTTCAAATGGTGGAATTTTTTCAACATCTGAAAAAACTCTCATTGCGGACGGAATAAGCTCAATTCCATCGGGAGCTTTTTCAGATGCTTTGATTTTACCTGTAATGCTAATTGAAGAGTGTTCTTTTAATTTTGATAGTTTTTCTCTGATTTCATCAGCACAATCACCAGCTTTTGCAACAACTTGTATTTCACCAAGTTTATCTCGAATTATTACAAATGAAATATTTCCATGACTTCTTACACTTAACACCCAGCCCATTACGGTTACTTCAGTGCCTTCTTTTGATGAGGAAAGATCTTTTGAGTAATGGGTTCTACGTAAATTACCTAACTCGGTTTCTATCATAATTACAATTGGCTATTTTTTTAGTATTTATAATACTGTCTTTTCAGCAAATTGGTTAATTGAATTCAGATTTTCTCTCTTGAACTATTTTTGTTTTTTGTATAAAAAATCTATAAATCTGGAAATAGCAGTTCTTTCAAAGTCGGCATTTCGTCTTTAACGTCAATTTTGCTAAGAGTTTTCTTTTTGATTTTGCCTACACATGTTAAATCACGTTTAAAGAACAAATCAACAAGCCAATCGGTTGCTACTTTAACCCTCTTCTCAAAAGTGGGCATTTGTATCAAGTAGTATGTTCTCCAAATAAACCACGCCAAAATTCCTTCCACATTTTTACCAAAAATTGAGACCAATGCAGTTCGTTTTCCTATTGAAGCCATCCATCCTTTACTGCTATAAGAAAATGATACTAAACTGCCTTTTCCATTAATAGCTACTTTGAGATTATTTGATACTACCTTACTTTGATGCATTGCATGCTGAGCTGTTGGCGGGTATGGTTTTCCTGTAGTTTTATCTATTATTGAAGCGCAATCCCCTAATGCAAAGACGTTTGTAAAACATGCAACCTTCAAATATTTATCAACTTTAATTTTCCCTGATGAGTCATGTTCACATTTTATTTCTGAAATAACAGGATCAACTGAAACTCCTCCTGCCCAAATCAAAGTTGTGCAAGGAATTTTTTCTCCATTATCTAATAATACATAATCTTCATCTGCATCAATTGCCTTTGTAGCCGTTATTATTTTTACACTAACTTTTTTAAGATATCTCATTGCAGACAAAGCTAATTTTTTATTAATTTCTGGCAAAATTCTTTTTTCAGAAGAAATTAAAATCATATTTATTTTTTCTTTGTTAATGTTTGGATATGTACTAGCAGCAGCATCTCTTACAAAATGATTTATCGCCCCTATGGTTTCAACTCCTGCAAAACCACCTCCAACTACTGTGAATGTCATAAGCTTTTGTTGTAAATCTGGGTCTCCTGTTTGTGCTGCATTTTCTAACATGTTAATTGCATGATTTCGAATTCCTATTGCATCTTCAATTGTTTTAATTGTGAAAGAATGTTTTTCAAGGTTTTTATTTCCAAAAAAATTAGTTTTACTACCTAGAGCAAAAATTAGATAATCATATTCTAATGCATGAACTTTTCCATCAAAAGTGCGAGTTATTGTTACTAGTCTTTGCTCTAAATCTATTGTTGATACAACTGCTTGATAGAACTTTGCCCGTTTGCAAAATGTACGTATAGGTACCGATATATCACTTGGATGTATCATCCCTGATGCTACTTCTGGCAACATCGGGGTAAAAAGAAAAAAATTATCTTGATTAACAAGACTGATTTCTACATTAACATTATTTTGAAATTCTTTTAGAATATCTTGCAAAATGTTTATTCCAGCAAATCCTCCACCCAAAATTAAGATTTTTTTAATTGATGGGGATACAGACTTGTGAATGTATTGTATATGCTGTTCTAATGTCTTTTTTTTCCTAAATTCTATATCGCATTTATTGCATCGATGCACAAAAAATTTAGAAATTCGATGCAAAAAGAGGCTAGTCTGTTCGCGGGACACACACAAAATCTGAAAATCTATTCGTCATCTTTGAATTCAAAAGGTTACTCAGATTTTATTACTGGGATACTAGAGAATAGATATGGCTTTGACTAGTAAAGAAAAAGCAGTGGTTTTGATAGCTAATGCCATAGCAGCATACTCGATTTATTCTGAAAAAGGTTCTAAATTGGAATCTAATTCAATGATTGATTTTATTCTAAAGGCTGTTCCTGAAGAATTGAAATCAGAAATTTCTATGGATTTAATTGACGAAGTTTTTGAATATGTCTCTAAAGCTCATTTGGAACTTTCATAAGGTGTTAATTTCCTAGAAAAATTGTAGATTTGACATCAATAGCCACTTTGGGTTCTCACTGTGCCTTACAGGTACTAAAAGGCGCAAAAGACGAGGGTTTTAAAACGATTTTAATTTCTGAAAAAAAACGTGAAAATTTGTATCGAAGATTTGGTTTTATAGACGAAATTGTTTTAGTAGATTCATTTTTGGAAATAGCAGATAAAAAATGCGAATCTATTCTTGAACAAAATAATTCCATACTTATTCCACATGGTACTTTAATTGCACAAATGAGCTCCGAACAAATAGAATCATTAACTACACCGATTTTTGGTAATAAATGGATTCTTCGTTGGGAATCTGACAGAAGTCTTAAAGAAAAATTAATGCTAGAAGCAGAGCTTGACGTTCCAAAATCAGTTCGTGATCCAAAACAAATCAAAAAGTTAGTGATAGCAAAAAGGCACGGAGCTGCGGGCGGAAAGGGATATTTTCTAGCAGCAAACGAAGCTGAATATAATGATAAACGTGATAAACTGATAAAAGAGGGAATAATCACTGGCGATAAAGACCTGTATTTACAAGAATATGTTACTGGAGTATTAGCATACCTTCAATATTTTTACTCTCCATTAAATGATAAATTAGAATTTTTTGGAGCTGATAAAAGACACGAATCTGATATTGAGGGTCTTGCAAGAATTCCAGCTCAGCAACAAATGGAAATTGATCAAGTTCAATCTTTTAATGTAATAGCAAACAGTCCGTTAGTTTTACGAGAATCATTATTACCACAAGTTTATTCAATGGGCGAAAGTTTTGTTAAAGCTGCTCAAAAATTAGTTTCCCCTGGAATAAATGGACCTTTTTGCATTGAAGGAGTTTATGATGCAGATGCAAATTTTAAAACATTTGAATTCTCTGCAAGAATTGTTGCCGGAACAAACATCTACATGGAAGGTTCTCCGTATTCCTCACTGTTATATGATGTCCCAATGAGTATGGGAAGAAGAATAGCAAGAGAAATAAAAAAAGCAGATTCTGCAAATCAACTAGATAAAATTTCTACTTAAGAAAAATGATTTAGTTTTTACAACTAATGTTACAAATCCAATCAAAAAAACAAGCACGAAAAAAGGTCCAAATGGAAATTCGGGAATTACATTTGTTCCTATAATTTCAATTTCTTCTGTACCATCGAAAATATAAAATCTCAACATTGAATGGTCATTTTTAATTTCAATTTCATAATCAACTTCTAAACCATTTACCAAAACTGCAAATTCATTTTTTTCTGCAGAAATTAAAGTATTGTCAAATTCAATTTCAAATAAGGAATCTGCAACATTTTCTGTGCCAATTAACAAAGATGTTAACTCAGGATCGATTGCCATAGCAATAAGACTCCCATCTAAGGTGTAACTAATGTTAAATGTGTGTTCATCAATTTCTAAATTATAACTCTCAGCATAAACCACCATAGTTTGAGGAATGATTAATAAAATTAAAATGAAAATACTGATTTGAATTTTCATGTAGAGTAACATATCGAATAGTTATATCAATTCATTGAAGTAATCAAATCTTTACTTGCATACCCTCTTGTGCTTTTACAATATATTTATCACGAATTTTTACACTTGCCCAATCAATTAGTAATACCGTAATTAACACTACTAACATGAAAACAGCTGCTTTACCATATTCAAAGAATTTTATGTAGTTTATTATGTAAAAACCAATTCCTCCTGCTCCAACTAGACCAAGAATACTAGTTTGTCGTACATTGTAATCGAACATGTATAATATTTGACTAAGTAAATGAGGTGCAGATTCTGGAACAACAACATGTCGTATTAATTGCCACTTAGAAACCCCTATGGAACTTACAGCTTCTACTGGATCTGAATCAATCGCCTCAATTGATTCGTATTGTAATTTTGTAATAAAGCCTATAGTGTACATTATAATTGCGAGAATTCCTGCGAATGGCCCCAAACCTACCATTATTACAAATAAAATTGCCCATAAAATAGAAGGAAAAGTTCTAGTGGCAGCAAGTAGTGCTCTTATAGGAACATAAACTAATTTTCTATTTAGGTTTCTTGCAGCAAGCATACTTAATGGAAGAGCAATTGCTACTCCAACCACTGTTCCAATAAATGCCATTTCAATTGTTTCCAGCATAGACCAAAAAGCTGTTCCAAACAAATCGAGTTCAACTTCAGTCATTTCTTTTGCTACTATAGCTAAATTTGGAATTCCTTCAACAAATTCAACCGGATTTGCATCAATATTATAAGACATTGCAACAACGGCTGCAATTACTATTCCTATGATTAGATTATTCTTAGGATTCATTAGTATTATAGAGCTCCAATATTTCTTGCTGGCTCGTATTGCCTGATTGAAAATCTACTATCTTGTCTCCTTCTACTCCTAATTCTAAAATTTTTTGGCCTTCTTTTATCACGGCAACTCGATTCGCATATTTTAATCCAAGTTGTATATCATGGTGTACCATCACTGCTGTTAGATTGAATTTTTTTTGAGCGTCTGCAATCAAATCCATAATCTCTCTAGCGGTTACATGATCTAATTCAGAAACAATTTCATCGGCAAGCAAGAGAACAGGTTTTTGCATTAAAGCTCTAGCAATTGCAACTCTTCTTTTTTCTCCTCCACTTAACATGTAGGTTTTTCTGTCTCTTTTACCTTCAAGCCCAACAAGATGTAGAATTTTTTCTGCTTCATTGATTTCATTTTGAGGAAAAATTTTGAAAAATGATTTAACTTTGCTAATTCTTGGTAATGCTCCAATTAGGATATTATCAATGACTGAAATGTTTTTTACTAATCCTAAATTTTGTGGAATGTAGCCTATTTTTGATAATGATTTTTTGAATTTATCATTCTTAGTGTTTGGGATTTGATAATCCACTCTGATTTGACCTTTGCTTGGAGTCATCATTCCATTAATAAGTTTGAGCAAAGTAGTTTTTCCAGAACCAGATTGACCTACAATGGCATAATTGGTTCCACTGTTTATTGATAAGGTAATTTCTTTTAGAACATAATTTTTTGCATCGTATGAAGCCCAAACATCATTCATTTGAATTATAGTCTTAGTAGATATAGTTGATAAATTAGAAAAAGAGTGTGTTGATGATGCTTTTGAAAATAAGGTCAATAATTAGCCTCTCTTATTTTTGTGGATTATACTTGTCTAGAATTTTTTGATCTAATCCAGTTAATGCATCAATATAATTTCCAAATTCACCAATATGCATTGTTGTAGTAGTAGGTAATAATGCATCAGCTCCATAGATGTCTTTTAAGATTTGATTATTTTCATCTTTATTTAATTCAAGCATTGCGTTAACTAGTAAAGTTTTAGTAGATTCGGACATGTCGGCACTAACTACAAAGACATGTGAGGGAACAGGGCCAATTTGTTCTACAATTCTTAATTGTTTTTGTTGTTCAGGTGTGAGGTATTTTTGTGGTGCAATATCTGAACCAAACGCAACATCGACATTGTCATTAAGTAATAATTCCAATGCAGCTTTGTAACCTCCAGCAAAAGTATAAGATTCAAAAGTATCTTTTAATGCAGCTTCTAAGGCTACCAGATCATTTCCATTTAGGATAATATCTCCATTTGTGACGAGGATGCCCATTGGTCTAATGAAGCCTGAAGAACCAGTAATACTTGTAAATGCCACTCGTTTTCCTATAGTATCTTGTAATGAATTTATAGAATCATTATCGGTTTTTGCCCATACAGTTGCTTGATAGTTAACCTTGCCCTGTACAACTTCTGCAGCAACAACCTCAGCTCCAGAACGTTGATGTGCTATCCAACCAGGACCAGTATCCATAAAAGCTGCATCTATGTGGCCAAAGGTTAATCCTTCAATGATTATTTCATAATTTGTTGGAACTACAATCTCTACGTCAGTGTGTAGTCTTTGTTCCAAAAACATTTCAAATTTTTCAGCTTTTGGGGTTAGCACGTTTGCTTTTTCAGTTGGAATAAATGCAATTGTTAGCTTTTCAATATTTTGTGTTAAAAGTTGGTTTCCTGAAACTTGTATGGTACCTTTTTCGATCAAATATTCTAATGCAGTTACAAATTCACTATCCGATATTTGATCATTTGCCCAAAACCCGGCAGTATTTTTTATCCAATTTGGAATCAATTCAGGGTTAGCTGAAGAAATTGGAAAAGCAAAGATTCCTACTGCCAATCCAATGACAATTATGCCCAGGATTTTTGTTTTCAAGATATGATTAGGATGAGCTAACGTTATTTAAACAAGAAACTCATTCTAAATTCTGAGTCTAAAGATTTAGAATCAAAATAAGCTAGTATTTGATTTGGCCTGATATAGTTGACGTGTTTTTTCATTATTTGGATACAGATTCAAAACGGGTTCTATTCCTCTAATTAAAATTTCAACCTGACCAATTCTGCTTTTATATTTTTTAATTTTTTTGCCTTCTGAAGAGATTATATATTTATCAACAGACACTAAAGCAAGATTCTCCAAATGAGAAAGCGTTTTGTAGACATTGGAAATTGATAATTTTAATTCTTCTGCAATTTGTGTGGCATCCTTTGCTTGAGTCAAAATAGAAAATAATACTGCTCTAGAACAGACGTTAGTTACTGATTCTATTATTTTCTGCGTTATGTTGTATTCATTTAGTTGTAAGACATTAGGTTTTGACATTTTCTCATAACACCGAAATTAATTTGGAACTAAAACTAATGAAGGCTCAGGTTTTTTTATACTAATATTTGCTTTGCTAATTCTGCTTTTGTATACTTTGAATTTTCGTCCTTTATCTGAAATTAACCATTTCTCAACATAAATTAAAGTTAATTCTTCAAGATCCGATAATTTTTTGTAAACTGAACTAAGTGGAATTTTATATTTTCCTGAAAGTTCTGCAGCTGTTTTGCCTTTTTTTATAATAGAAAACAAAATTGTTCTAGATTCTGCATCAGCTAATGCCTCAATAACTTTCTGAGTAATATCGTATTTTTTTAATTGTGGCAAAGTGAGTTTACGAGACAAATCTTTATACTGTTGGTATTTTACTTATTTAAATGAAATGCTTTCATTCTGATTCTATAGATTTAGAATTGAAGACTAATTAATGAATTTCTGCTTTAACAGGTTTGTCTGGTTGGAATTTTTGCCAGAAAGCTCCAAATATTATTCCTAATGCTATCCAAAATATTGAAACAGCAAAAACGGACATTATTCTAAATCCGTTTACCAAATCCATAGGTGCAGTTATCTCGTCAGGATTTTGTGGCATAATTATAAACACAGTACTCATGAAAACTGCGTATCCCAAGTAAGCGACAAATTTTTTGTTTTTTTGTAATCTCTTGTATAACTGATAAAATCCTACAACCCCAAATCCAGAAATTGCAATAAATGCCAGATACAAAATTCCTCTAAGAACTACTGTTTCAGGGTCTCCAACAGTAGGAGGGTTTGCCGGATACTTCAAAAATGGAATAAAATAGATTGTAAACCACATTATTCCTGAAAGAAAGATTGCTTTTCTTGCATTTGATGAACCAGGTAACACATTTTTTGAAAATACAAAAACAATTCCAAATAAAGCACCGAAAGAGGTACCCAATATTGCACCTGCTAGAATTTGACCACCTTTTTGCCAATATCGATAATTGTTATACTCAACCCAAAATTGTGGAGAATCCACTTCTTCGCCGGAAGCGAATAAATTTTGATTTTCTATACCTATTGCCTCATCTAGATATGGTTCTACAATTGCAAGATTTGCAAGACCGTGTATCATACCTGCAAAACATCCTGAAACTAAAACAAGTATAAGAAAAAGTACAGTTTTCATTTTTTTTTCACCTAATGACAGGGAAAACCTGCAGCGTGTCTCATATCATGTGTTAATTCATGAATCCAGAGTTCATCAAATGCTTCCTGTCCTAAAACAATGCTAAACAAATGACCTTGATCATAGCCTACCGTAAATAAACCAAATCCAAAAATTACTGCCAAAATAGCTATTGCCAATATCGGGGTTTTCGATTTTGAAATGGTTATTTCTCTAGCCGAAGGCATCTTATTTTCATCTTCAAATGGTTTATTTAAGTTCTATCCCCTCTAAAATTTTTCAAATTCTAGATCTCTATTTCCAAATCTCAAACATTATTCGATAAACTTTTTACAAGTTTCAGAATTAATTATAAGATTGACCCGACTTTATCTTTTGGCAATACCGATAATTATAGGAATTTTTTCAGCAATAATTATTACATCTATTGGAGAAGATGATAATTCTCCTACTTTGTTGACCACTGAGAATTTAATTAAAAACGGTTCTCCTTTTTTAGGAAATGCTAATGCACCAATTACAATTTTAGAATGGGGAGACTATCAATGTACATTTTGTTATCGATTTCATAAGAATAGTTTGAATACCATTTTAGATGATTTTGTAGAACAAGGAAAAGTAAAACTTGTTTTCAAAGATTTTCCACTAAATGGACCAGATTCCATTTTAGCTGCTGAAGCAGCATATTGTGCAGAAGATCAAGGGAAATATTGGAAATATCATAATGAATTATACACCAATTGGGGTGGTGAAAAAACTGGGTGGATTACACGTAATTCATTGAATCAATTTGCAAATACTGTTGAATTGAACCTAGAAGATTTCAATTCATGCCTTGATTCACAAAAATATCGTGAACGAGTTCTAGAATCAGAAAAATTTGGAAAAGAAATTGGAATCGATGCTACTCCTTCTTTTTTGATTTTCAATGATGAAAAAATTATTAAAATCAGGGGAAATCAGCCACTAGATGTTTTTAGAAAAGCTATTAACGAATTACTCTAAATGCTAGAAATTTCAAGCAATTTAGGTAATTTTATGATAAACATACTTGGTTTATTTTTAGCATAAATTGTACCACCATGTTGTTCAATTATACTTTTACAACTAGCTAATCCGAGTCCAGTTCCTGTTTGTTTAGTAGTAAATAACGGTTCAAAAATTTTCGGTAAAATATCATCCGAAGCTCCATTGCCTGAATCTTTAATTTCAATTATCACTTCGGTTTCAAAATCATTTATTCTAAAAGTTATTTTGCCTTGACCTTGTAATGCATCAATAGCATTTGATAGTATATTGTCAAAAACTACTTCAAGTTTATCAGTATCATATACAAATTCTACATCTTTTTCAGGGATAATTATTGATAATTGTTCTTGGTTTTTGATTTTTGCTATTGACAATCCAATTGTTTCTAAAAGAGAATTACGTGATGTTCTTAATGTTTGTATTTTAACAAATTCTAACACATCGTCAATTTGATGAGACATGGAAGCAACTGCACGCTCCATCATCCCAATTTGTTTTGATGAAAATCCCGTCTCATCTTTATTGTTTTTTGCTTTAACAATTTCTATACTACCTTTGATTACAGTTAATGGATTCCTCAAATCATGAGCTAAACTGGCAGATAACTCACCTATTGCCGATAATCTTTCGGCCTGAATCAATTTTTTTGTTTTTTCTTTAACTTCTACTTCTAATTGATCGCGTTGGTGCTTTAGTCTTTCCTCAGCCTTTGCAATATGATCAAGATTTTCTTGTAATTTATCGTAAAGCACATTTGATTGGTGTTTTTCGCTTTCAAACAATTTCTGCATCATTTCTAATTTTTCTTTAGCATATTTTTCAATAAGTTCGGATAATTCTTTGCTGGCTTTAGCTGTTTCAGGTTCTTGAAGAATATTATTTACAATAGATTTGATTTTTTTTTTCGAAAAATGTTTACTTTTGCCAGATTGTAGTATTTCTAATTCACGTTCAAAATTTTCGTGTGATTTTTTGATTTTTTCAATTCTTGATAAACGATCATCAAATTGAGAATTAATGTAATTCATATATTGTTTGGCTTTAATTATTTGATTTTTTCTAATTTTTTTTGGAGTTTTATTACGCAATCCTGGCGATTCTTTTTCCATATTGATTTTTTTGTTAAGTAGATATTACTGAGTTCTTTGTTCGATTCGAACATACATTTGAAAGAAATTAGTCAGATTCTTTTTTTATGCATGTTAATAGCTATT
This sequence comes from Nitrosopumilales archaeon, assembly GCA_016276965.1. Classification (GTDB taxonomy): domain Archaea; phylum Thermoproteota; class Nitrososphaeria; order Nitrososphaerales; family Nitrosopumilaceae; genus CSP1-1. Next base: position 32,917 of record JADNRU010000009.1, read on the forward strand.
TCGGGATCATAATTTAGATTTGGTTCAATAAAACCACGCATCATCAATTTTTTGATGCATTCTTTTACATACCATTGTTCGGTCCCACCAAATTTTCTTGCCTTTTTTGATATATCTTGGAATAAAATTTCATCTTCAATTCTTTTTGTTTGGCAAACATATGTCTTTAATAAAAGACCTAATTGAGTAAGTTTATTCATTGAAAGTTCTTTTTTTTCAATGTATACTTCACGCATTAATTCTTCAATATAGTATATTCCATTTTGAGTAACTTTGTAACGTAATAGTTTTGGATAATCATCTATTGGGATAGGATATAATTTTCCAACTACTCTGTCTACCATGTTACTATATTTTCTGCAGAACTAATGTTTAGAGCGGTAATATTGTAAGTTATTTGGGTCCAATTTGGCAATTTAAAAAACAAAAATTAGGAGATTCAACATTTCAACGACCAAACTTAATATGCACTTGTTCAAAAAGGGGGAAACATGGGTAAATTAACTATACAAAAACCTGATTCAGTCCAA
>JADNRU010000010.1 GCA_016276965.1 Nitrosopumilales archaeon
CTTGTTTAGATGAAAGAGATAATTAGTTCTAGTTGCATCGCTTTTGATCGCTTGTTCGAAAAGTAGTATTGCACGAGATTGTGTGGGCATAATATACATAAGAAAATGTTCTATTAAATTACCACTACAGTCTATTTGTGTATAGTTAAATTACAGGAATCTTCATTTTTGATGTGTGACTGGTTCCTTTGAAAGGCCACCGTGGGATGAATATTTTATGCTCCAGGCCGAACTTGCAAAATTACGTTCAAATTGTATAACCCGACATGTAGGGGCTGTAATTGTACGAAATAACAGGCAAATTGCAACAGGCTATAACGGAACCCCTCCAGGTGTGAAAAATTGTTTTGAGGGAGGATGCAAACGATGTCAGTTAAGAATGGAAGGCAAAATTGAATCAGGAGCCTCCTTGGATAGATGCCTTTGCAGCCATGCAGAGGCCAACGCCATAATGCATTGTGCAATTTTAGGAATTGAGGCAGGTGCAAAAGGAGCAGTTTTGTATACTACCTTCGTTCCCTGCTTGGAATGCACAAAGATGGCAATAACAATTGGAATAAAAAAAATCTTTTGTCTTGATTCTTATCCAGAAACTGACTTTGATTTGTTAAAAGAAGCTGGAGTCGAGGTTATTAATTTAGAGAAAAAGAAAATTCAGTATTGGGCAAAAGCTCTAATCGATGGATATGGTAAAGATTTAAGCCCAAAATAGGGATGAGTTATGCAAGTACAAACTAAAGAAGAAAAACAAAGTTCTATGCCAACATCGTTACTTGTATCTGCAACATACAATAGTCAAAAAAATGCTGCTGTTCTAAAGTTTTATCATCCAGAAACACAAAAAATTATTCTTTGGGCAGATCAAACAAACCATAAACCATATTGCTATTCTAAACTGAGTCCTGAAGAATTAGATTTCTTATCAGACCGAGACGATGTTATAAAAATAGAACAAAATAAACGTCTTGATACTTTAACTGATACTGAGATTCAAGTTTCTAAAATAATAGTATCAAATCCTTTAGCAATTGGAGGAACCGACAAAAGTATTCGTAATCTAATTGATACATGGGAATCAGACATAAAATATTATGAAAATTATCTTTATGATAAATCACTAATAATTGGAAAGTATTACAAAATTGAAGACGGTAAAATAAAACCACAGGAATTAGAAATCTCCGACGAAGTTCGTCTAGCATTAAAAAGTCTACTCTGGGACAAAGCAACAAATGATGGAATGATTAATTCTGAAGAATTTCAAGAGTATGTTTCAGAATGGGCAGAGCTTCTTAACCAACCAATCCCAAAATTAAAACGAATTGCAGTGGACATTGAGGTAGAATCAGAAATTGGTAGAATACCTGACCCAAAAATAGCTGAAAAAAAAGTCACTGCAGTAGGATTTGAAGGGACAGATGACTTCAAACAGGTTTTCCTACTTAGAAGACAAGGAGTAGAAGATGGGCAAAACGAGTTGGATTCAGATGTTAAAGTAGTTTTTTATGATGAAGATAAAGAAAAGGATATGATTTTAGATGCATTCAAGATAATGTCAAGTTATCCGTTTGTAATTACATACAATGGAGACGATTTTGATATGCCTTATCTTTACAATCGTGCAGAAAGATTGGGTATCAAAAAAGAAGAAAACCCACTTTACATGATGAGAGATTCAGCTACACTCAAAGAAGGTGTACATATTGATCTTTACCGAACTTTATCAAACCGTTCATTCCAGATTTACGCTTTTAGTCACAAATATACTGATTTTTCGCTCAATAGTGTATCAAAGGCTCTACTCAATGAAACGAAGATTGATTATGGAATTGAACTTTCAGATTTGAATCATTATCAAACAGCAAATTATTGTTTCAATGATGCAAGATTAACCTACAAGCTGACCAGCTTTAACAGTGATTTATTGATGAATTTGTTAGTTGTTATTTCAAGAATAGCAAGAATGCCTATTGATGATATAGCAAGAATGGGAGTATCCCAATGGATTCGTAGTTTACTATATTTTGAACATAGACGGAGAAACGCACTCATTCCAAAGAGAACCGAGCTTGAACAAAAATCTGTAGGGGTAGTTAGTGATGCAGTTATCAAAGATAAAAAATATCGGGGGGGGTTAGTTGTTGAACCAACTGAAGGAATTCATTTTAACGTAACCGTTATGGATTTTGCTAGTCTGTACCCAAGCATCATTAAAGTTAGAAATATTTCTTATGAGACAGTAAGATGCCCACACGACGAATGTAAGAAAAATACTATTCAAGGAACCAATCATTGGGTTTGTACAAAACATAATGGAATAACTTCACTCTTAATTGGTTCTCTGCGGGATTTGCGAGTAAATTACTACAAGCATCTTTCAAAAAATAAATCTCTTTCTGAAGAACAAAGACAACAGTATACCGTAGTTAGCCAAGCACTCAAAGTAATTCTAAACGCAAGTTATGGAGTAATGGGAGCAGAAATATTTCCACTTTATTTTCTTCCAGCAGCAGAAGCAATTACTGCAATTGGTAGAAATATCATATTAGATACAATTGAACGCTGTAAGCAGGTAGGAATCGAAGTATTATACGGAGATACAGATTCATTATTCATAAAAAACCCTACCACACAACAGGTTCAAAATGTTATTGATTGGGCAAAAAAAGAAAACAGAGTTGAATTAGAAGTTGACAAAGAATACCGATATGTTGTACTCAGTAAAAGAAAGAAAAACTATCTAGGAGTCACTAAAGATAACAAAGTTGATGTAAAAGGATTAACAGGAAAAAAATCTCATACGCCCCCCTTTATCAAAACTTTGTTTTACGAATTACTAGACATTCTTTCGATAGTTCAAAACGTTGAAGAATTTAAGAATGCAAAAAAACAGATCAGTGATAAAATTGTTGAATATGCCAAAAAAGTTGAAGCAAAAGAAATTCCTCTTTCAGAGCTTGCATTCAATGTAATGATTAGCAAAGCACCATCTGAATATGTAAAGACAATACCACAACATATCCGTGCAGCTAAATTGCTTGAATCAACACGTGAAATAAAAAAAGGTGACATTATTTCTTATGTCAAAATTATTAATAAACCAGGAGTCAAACCAGTAGAGATGGCAAGACTTGATGAGGTTGATTCTAAAAAATACATGGAATTTATGGAAAGAACATTAGATCAAATTACATCCTCAATGGACCTTGACTTTGATACGTTACTTGGAAAACCAAAACAAACAGGATTAGATCAATTTTTTTGGAATTAAAGTGAAAGAAAATGTTTTTTGAAGGGACATCGCTTGCAATTTTAGCTATAATTGCAGGAATTTTGATATTAGCTGGGTGGGTACCTCAAATTGTTAAAGGGTATAGAACAAAAAAACTAGATGATGTTTCAAAATATCTAATGATTTTGTTAGCAAGTGGAGCTTTTTTGTGGATTTTATATGGAATAGAAAAAGATGATCCATTCATTATTGGTGTAAATGTTGCAGCTATTGCACTCACAATGATCGTATTAAGAATGAAATTCAAATACAGTAAAGAAACTCAGAGAAAGCAAAAACTATCATAAATTATTTAAATGAAAATTTTATCAATAGGTTGTTTTTTTTGAACATACGAGTCGATATTAGCAAATTAGGGAAATGTTCTTCAATGGCGTTTCAAAAACAATGCCCAAGCTGTACAAAATATGTTACCGTGACTACGAGTGATGGAAATTATGCCTCAACTCATAGATGCCAGCATTGTGGATTTACTATTAACATTCCTCCTCCACAAAACAAAATGAAAAGCGGCGACTACGGGGATTAAAAAATTCATTTAATTCTTTGATTCATCCTGAAATTAGTAATTTTTTATAATATCCATTTAGGCATAACAAATAATACCAAAGCCTCCAATGAATGTAAAGGAATTGTTTGTAATTAATTGTAAAAATTATGATGAAACAAGTGGAACAAAAATTATAAAATTAGTAAATACGGCAAAGCAGATTTCAAAAAAATTTGGAGTTAAAATAGCCATTGCCCCTCCATCACATCTATTATCTCAGGTTGCTGGCCAGTCTTTAGCTATTTTTGCTCAACATTTAGACAATTCTAAAATTGGAAGTACGACAGGGTTTATGGTTCCCGAACTTGTTAAAAAATCCAAAGTAAATGGATCATTAATAAATCACAGTGAGCATAGAATTTCAAGTAAAAATATTTCTCAATTGGTTTTAAAGCTAAGAAAACTCAAAATGATATCAATAGTTTGTGTTAAAAACGTATCAGAGGCAGAAAAATACGCAAAACTAAATCCAACTTATATTGCAATTGAACCTCCAGAATTAATTGGTTCTGGAAAGGCTGTATCAAAAGAAAAACCAGAATTAATTACCAAAGCTGTCAAAGCAGTCAGAAAGGCAAAAAATAACACGAAACTTTTGTGTGGAGCTGGAATTGTTTCTGGTGAAGATGTAGCAAAAGCTATTGAGCTTGGTTCCCAAGGGATCTTAGTAGCTAGTGGAATTGTAAAGGCAAAAAATTGGAAAAAAATTATAGAAGAATTTGCCAAGGCAATGCTTTAAAACCCTCTATTTTTGATTGGATTATCTAGGAAAATCAGAATGAAACAAGTGTATTTTTTCAATGAAGGTGATGGGAAAAACAAAAAGCTGCTAGGTGGAAAGGGAGCAGGACTTTGTGAGATGACCAGATTAAAACTACCCGTACCACCAGGTTTTGTAATTACAACTGAAGTTTGTAAAAAATATTATGAGAATGGTAAAAAACTACCTTCCAATCTTTTAGCTCAAGTCAAAAAAAATATTGCAAAAATCGAGAAAAAAACTGGTAAAAAATGGAATTCAAAAGAAAATCCTTTACTAGTTTCAGTTAGATCTGGGGGAGCCTTATCAATGCCAGGTATGATGGATACCATTCTAAATTTAGGATTAAACGACACTTCAGTACAAGGCCTAGCAAATCAAAGCAATAACCTAAGATTTGCTTGGGATTCTTACAGGAGATTCATTCAATTATTTGGAAAGGTAGTATTTGGGATAGATGACAAAAAATTTGATGAAGTTTTAGAAAATGCAAAAAAAAGTCAAGCGGTACAATCCGATAGTGCACTTGACGAAAAAACTTTAAGACAAGTTGTTTTTCAGTACAAAAAAATTTGTGAAAAGTATACAGGAAAACCATTCCCATCAGATCCATTTGAACAATTAGAACTTGCTATAAAAGCAGTGTTTGGAAGTTGGATGGGTGAACGAGCCATCATTTATCGTGAAAAAAATAATATTACAAAAGACATTGCAGATGGTACTGCAGTAAATGTAGTTACCATGGTTTTTGGCAACATGGGAAGTGATAGTGCTACGGGAGTTGTATTTACCAGAAATCCAGGAGATGGTACAAAACAAATCTTTGGTGATTATTTAGTTAATGCTCAAGGGGAAGATGTTGTAGCGGGAGTAAGAACTCCAAAACATGTAGACCAATTAAAAACTGAATTACCTAAAACTTATCAAGAATTGGTCAAAACCTGTAACAAACTAGAAAAACATTACAGAGAACCACAGGATATAGAATTTACTGTTGAACAAGGAAGATTTTATCTTTTACAAACTCGTGCTGCTAAAATGAACGCTACAGCAATGGTAAAAGCATCTGTAGATATGGTTAAAGAAAAATTAATTTCTAAAGACCAAGCATTACTTCGATTACAGCCAGAACAATTAGAACAACTACTTCACAAAACAATTGATCAAAATGCTAAAGGTTTTTCTCAAGTTACTAAAGGAATTGCAGCCTCACCTGGAGCAGCAAGTGGAATAGCAGTGTTTGATGTTAAAAGAGCAATCAGTATGGGCGAAAATGGTTCTAAGGTTATTTTAGTAAGAGAGGAGACAAAACCTGAAGATGTACCAGCCTTTTTCTCTTCAGTTGGAATTCTTACTAGTCGAGGTGGAAAAACATCACATGCAGCAGTTGTAGCAAGAGGTATGGGAAAACCCAGTATTGTTGGATGTTCAGAATTAAAAATTGATTATGAAGGAAAAAAATGTCAAGCAAATGGTAAAACAGTAAATGAAGGTGATCTCATCACAATAGATGGTAGTAGTGGAATTGTGTATTTAGGCGAAGTTCCAACTGTAGAACCTAAAACTACAGATGAGTTTAGAACAATTCTGTCTTGGGCACAAAAAGCTAAAAAGATTGGAGTTCAAGCAAATTCAGATACTCCCGAATCATCAAAATTAGCTCGCAAATATGGTGCTGAAGGAATAGGACTTTGCAGGACTGAGCGAATGTTTAACGCTAAAGATAGAATCGGATTATTCGTGGAAATGATTATGGCAAAATCTTTAGCAGAAAGACAATCAGTTTTACAAAAGTTAGGACAATTACAAAAAAGTGATTTCATTCAAATTTTGAAAGCTATGGAAGGTTATCCAGTAACAATTCGTCTTCTTGATCCTCCACTACATGAATTCCTTCCAAATCCTGAAGAATTAATGAAGAAAATTTACAATGTAGAAAAGCAAAACTCTAATGAAAATCTAGAGCAAACTAAAAAAATTCTTGAAAGAGCAAAAGATTTGGCCGAAATAAATCCCATGATGGGCCATAGAGGGGTTAGAGTTGGAATTACTTATCCAGAAATTTATGACATGCAAATCAGATCAGTCTTTGAAGCAGCTGCTGAGTTAGCTAAACAAAAGGTTGATGCACGACCACAGATAATGATTCCTCAAATTAGCAGTATTCAAGAGTTGAACCATATTAAGAAAATCTATAATTCAATAAAATCAGAGATGGAATTAAAACACAAAATGAAATTTAAAATAAATTTTGGAACAATGCTTGAGGTTGTAAGAGCATGTCTTACCTCTGGAGAACTTGTTAAAACTGCAGAATTTTTTAGTTTTGGAACAAATGATTTGACTCAAGCTGTTTTCAGCTTTAGTAGGGAAGATGCAGAGGGAAAATTTCTTCCTGAATATCTTGAAAAGGAAATTCTTGAACGAAATCCATTCCAATCAATTGATGAAAACGGGGTGGGAAGTCTTATGAAAATTGCAATTTCAGACGGAAGAAAAATTAATCCAAAACTTGAGATTGGCATATGTGGTGAACATGGAGGAGATCCGAAATCCATATTTTTTTGCCACAATTCAGGAATTAATTATGTTAGCGCATCACCCCATAGGATTCCAATTGCCATAGTTGCAGCTGCCCAAGCCCAGATCTCTAAAAGCCGTGCAAAATCGAAAAGGGCAAAAAAAAGGTAGCAAATAGATAATTTAAAACCAAAGAATTGATTACTAATTTCCTATGTTACCTAGATTAGATTCAATTAAACAGGCAAGATTAAAGCTCGGAATTACACAGAAAAAATTGGCAAGTATGACTGGAGTTAGCACATCTATGATTAACCAGATAGAATCAGGACGTAGTCAACCAAGTTATGAAACAGCAAGAAAAATTTTTGATAATTTAGCCACACTCGAAGGTAAATCATCATCCCATAAAGCAGGTGATTTTTGCAGTAAAGAAATCGTAAAATTAAAACCAAATAATTCCTTGCATGATGCCATAAAAAAAATGCGTTCCCGTTCAATTAGTCAAATTCCTATTTTCAATGGCAAAGAACCTGTTGGAATTGTTACAGAAGATGGTATTGTAAAACAATTATCAGATAGTGATGAATCACATTGGAAAAATATCCGACTAGATGAAGTAATGGAACCAATTCCACCTATTGTAGATTATGAAACACCTGCGAATACTTTGGTTCCATTGATTAGATTTTCTAAATGCATACTTGTTTCAAAAAAATCAAAAATAATTGGAATAATTACTGCATCAGATACTTTAAAAATGATGGAATAAGTTTTGAATCTATTTGGGATGTGAACAGAGCTCAGCTAACACTCCATGTAGGGATTTTGGATGAATAAAAGTCACTTTAGTTCCAGCAGAACCTGGTCTAATTTTTCCAAGAAATTGAACTCCACATCCTTCCATACGTGTAACTTCTCCTTCAATGTTATCAGTTTCTAAAGCAATATGATGCAAGCCTGAACCTTTTTTTTCAAGAAATTTCTTGATAGGACTAGAATCATTTGTCGGCTGCATGAGTTCAATTCTACCATTTTCTAGATGAATGATTGCAACACGTACACCTTCGGTTTCAATAGTTTCAAATTCAACCTTATCAATACCAAAGACTTCTTGATATTTTTTGGCAGCTTCTTCAACATCATTTACGGCAATTGCAATATGATCAATTTTCAATTTAGAAAACCTCTTTTGGTCTATATTCACCAAAAACTTCTCTGAATGTGTTACTTATTTCTCCTGTTGTAGCGTAGCTTTTCACGGCATCAAGAATATGAGGCATTAAGTTAGCATCACTTTCTGCTGCATCTTGCATTTTTGATAGTACTTTTTCTACTTTTGTGTTGTCTCGTGAACTTCGAAGTTTTTTGATTGCTTTTGCTTGTTTTATTCCTACTGAATCATCGATTCTAAGTAAGTTCTGTTTAGTTTCAACTTCATCTACAAATTTATTGACGCCTACAAGTATCCTTTCGTTAGCATCAATTTCCTTTTTAAGACGATAGGCATTTTGCCTAATTTCAGCTTGGAAGAAACCGCGCTCAATTCCTTTGAGGGACCCGCCCATTTTCTCAATCTTTTTTAAATACTTTAAAACTTGATCTTCAATTTCATCACAAAGATTTTCTAAATAATTAGAGCCTGCCATAGGATCTACTGTTTTTGTAACTCCACTTTCAAAAGCAACAATTTGTTGAGTACGTAAAGCAATCTTTGCTGCCTCTTGTGATGGTAATGCCAATGCTTCATCTCTTGAATTTGTATGCAGTGATTGAGCTCCGCCTAAAACTGAAGCCAATGATTGTATTGCTACACGTACAATATTATTATCAGGTTGTTGTGCAGTCAATGATTCTCCGCTAGTTTGAACATGAAATTTTAATTGCATGGATTTTGGATCCTTTGCATGGAATTTTTCTTTGAGAATTTTTGCATAAATTTTTCTTGCAACTCTAAATTTTGCAATTTCTTCAAATAGCTCTATAGTACAACAGAAAAAGAAAGATAGTCTTGGGGCAAAATCATCAATTTTCAAACCACGATCCAGACAAGTTTGAATGTATTCAATTGCATTTGCAAGTGTAAATGCAATTTCTTGAACCGCAGTTGCACCAGCTTCTCGCATATGATAACCAGAAATTGATACAGGATACCATTGAGGAACCTCTTTTGCACAATATTGGATCATATCTCCAATTATTCTCATTGAAGGTTGAGGAGGGTAAATGTAGGTGTTTCTTGCAATGTACTCTTTTAAAATATCATTTTGTGTTGTTCCTCTTAATTCATTGCTAGAAAATCCCTGAGATTGACCAACAGCAATGTAATAGGATAGAAGAGTAGAAGCAGTAGAGTTTATCGTCATTGAAGTACTGACTTTTCCTAATGGGATACCATCAAAAGCAGTCAACATATCTTTCAGAGATGCAATTGAAACTCCAACCTTTCCAACCTCACCTTCAGCGGGAGCCGAATCTGGATCATGACCAATTTGAGTTGGTAAATCAAATGCCATACTTAATCCGGTCTGACCCTTATCCAACATGAATTTGAACCGTTTACTGGTTTGAGCTGCATCACCAAATCCAGAATATTGACGCATTGTCCATAACCTATGACGATACATTCCTGCATGAATTCCTCTTGTAAAAGGATATTTGCCTGGGTCTTCTTTTTTTAATTTCTTATTTGGTTGGTAGACTTGTTTTACGGGAATTTTAGAATCCGTGTAAAGAATTTTGATAGTAGATGGTTTTTGTTTTTTCATGTAAATCACTTTTCTAGATATTTTGAGATTTTTTCAGCAGCATCAAAAGGATCTAATTTTTTTGATTGAACTTGTTTGAGGTATTTTGAAAAGGTGTTTCCAGAAGCGAACATGGAATCAATTTTTTCTTTCATATTATTTAAAACAATATCTTTTAATTCAGACTCTAGACGAAGCTTTTCTGTTTCTTTTTTTGTTTTTTTCTTTTCAGTCATCATTTTTTTAAGTAAATTGGTAAATTCAGCAATACTTTTTTTTGTTTTTGTTGATGTCTTTAAAATTAAAGGATTTTTTTCTGAATCACCAATGTAATCTTGAACTGCTTGAAATAACTGTGAGGCTCCAGGTAAATCACTTTTATTTACAATGTAAATATCACCAATTTCGGTTAATCCAGCTTTTATTGTTTGAATGCTATCACCAGTATGTGGATTAAAAACTACAACAGTAATATCTACAATTTTTGAAATCTCAACTTCTGTTTGTCCTGCACCTACACTTTCGATTATAATTGGATCAAATCCAGCATACTCTAAAATACGGATACTATTTCGAATTGAGTTTGATACTCCTCCAGTTGCACCTCTGGTTGCAATACTTCGAATGTATGTTCCAGAATCTGTAGATTCAGTCATTCGCACTCTATCTCCCAAAATTGCTCCTCCAGTTATATGACTAGTAGGATCTATTGCTAAAACTGCAGGTTTAGTTCCTAATTTTTTCAAATGCAAAGATGTTAAGTTGATTAAGGAACTTTTTCCTGCTCCTGCAGGACCTGTAAATCCTATTATCACAGATTTACCTGAATTTTTAAAAATTTTTTTAATTAATTTTCTAGCATTTTTTTTATCGTTTTCAATAATTGATATGGCTTTGGCAATAGCTCCCCGTTTGCCTTTTTTTAGTTCAGAAGATAGATCCAATAAAGAGTTGTCACTTTTCCCACAATAAAATCTTGCAGGTGCAAGAAACTATTTTCTTAACCTTTACTGTAAATAATAGGTGGAGTTGGTTCATTTTTAGAATGAATTTCTGTTTTTAATCCAACTTGTCCCAATTCTTCATGTTCTATTAATAATGTAACAGGATTAGTTTTCCAACCATATTGTGGTGGTTTAGAAAAGGATACTCTTTCAACAAATTGTGAATTATTAAAATTTTTTTGAAATGATTCGGGCATCCCTAAAATTTCTAGGACAACTCTACTTGTTTTTTGAGTTTTATCTTGGAAGGTTATCTCAACAAAGCCTTCATTTTCATAATAAATTGCATCTAACTCAAAGGTATTGGCTAAAAGCTCTCGATCAACTGAGTTTGTTTCTATTAGAAAGATTATCGCTAGAGAGCTTACAAGAGCAATGGAAATAATTGGAATAATTTTTCGTACCATATTTTAGTTGATTAATTGTTACATTAATTGTTATATTCAGATTTTATGTTACTCAACAAGTTTGTGTGAACCCGAATTCTTTCTAGTGCTTGTTCTAAAGTCATCTCAGTTCCAGGCGTAGGATTTTTTTTGAAAAATTGTCTAATTTCTTTTTCCATACTGCTGTCTGCAACAAGTGAAATAGATCCAACTATCCTATTTGCTAGTGGGTTGCCTAATCCAAATTTCTTTATGAGTGTTTTCCAATTTTTTTTAAGCCAAGGCCACATAATCTTTCTACCATAAGGATTACCAGATACACGAATTATTGGTAATGCAATATTTTGTGAACGAACCTCCTTACTTAAAGAAAATTCTAATGTTTTCAAAAGTAATTTCTCGCTTCTAAAATTGCATAATCCTGCAAGAGCTCTTAATTTTGCCTCCTGGGTTGCAGCTTTTTTGTAAATTCGAATTAAGGTCTCATATGTTTTTTCATCCCCACTCCAAGCTACTAATGAAAAAACTGGCTCTCGTAAATCTGGTCTTAGTGTCTCTCTTTTTTTAAGAAATGTCTTAAATCGTCTTTGTGCTTCCTGAAGTATTTTTTTGTCACCTAATTTTCCTAGCACTACTATGACCATACTTCTCAGTAATGTGTCAGTGTGTTTTTCATCAGGTTTTGGATCCCAACCTACTAATTCAAAAAGCTCCTTGAAATAATCGTACGCGTATTTTTTTATTATAGGTGCAAATCTTTCATGAAAAGAAAGAAAATACAAGAAATTGAGATTGTTAGCCACATTAATTGAGGTTAAATAATTTTTTTCGCCATGATATGCTTCAGAAAAATCAAGATAGGTATGGACTCGCTCAGTACCATTTACACATAATGCAAAAAGATCATTTTGAATAGACCAACGGTCAACATAATATAGTTTCTTTAACGATACAAGTTTTTTTAATTCAGTGAGCAAATGCCTATCATATTTTATCCGTACGAAAGCTTTTCTTGAAGAATTAACTACCGGGAAAAACTTTTTCTGATTGAATGTAATTTGTGAAGTTTTGCTTGTCATAAGTTTTGATAAAGTATTACTTCCAGTACCTACAGAAACAGGGATTAACCAAAGTCCTTTTTGATATTTTTTGTTATGCTCTAATAAGAATCGATTTTGTTCCAAATGAAGTTTTGAATTTTGTTTGTTTACCTCAACTAAAGGAAAACCTACTTGATGTATCCATGTATTCATCATTTTTCGAACAGGTTTTTTTGAAATTTTTCCAATTGAATCCCAAAGATCATCTCCAGTAGCATTACCATACATGTGATGGCTTAGATAGTGATGAAGACCGTTACGAAAATTATTTTCTCCAACAAAATATTCCAACATTCGTAAAACACAACCTCCTTTATCGTAGCTAATACTATCGAAAATTTCTCTAATTTCCGATGGTTTTTTGACTTTAGCATGTATTGGATGGGAAGTTTTCAAACCATCTAGTCTCATAGCATCATTCATTGATGTTTCAAGAAATTGATCCCATAGATCCCATTCAGGATAATAATTAACTACTATTTTTGTAGCCATAAAGGTAGCAAAACTTTCGTTGAGCCACAAATCATCCCACCATCTCATTGTGACTAAATTTCCAAACCATTGATGAGCTAATTCATGAGAAATTACTTCAGCAATGAATTGTTTTGTTTTTGTAGAAGAAGTCTTAGGATCATATAGTAGAATTGTTTCCCTAAACGTAATAGCGCCCCAATTTTCCATAGCACCTGCAGCAAAATCAGGTACAGCAATAAGATCAAGTTTTGGTAATGGATATTTTATTTGAAAATATTTTTCATAGTCTTTAAGAAATTTTTTTGTATAATCAAGAGCAAGCTTTCCTTTAGATTTATTTCCTCTAATAGTAACTACACGAATCATTAATTTCCCCAATTTACCTGTTAAAAATTCAAAATCACCAACCCCAAGATATAACAAATAAGTTGACATTATTGGTGTTCTAGAAAAATTATAACGGATTTTTTTACCATTTTTCTTTTTTGATATAACAGGCATGTTTGAAATTGCAACTAAGTTTCGGTCAACTATTAAGCTAATATCGAAAGTTGCTTTGGCTTTTGGTTCATCCCAACATAGAAAAGCGCGACGTGCGTCTGCTGCTTCAAATTGAGTTGTAGCTAGATATCTGATTTTTCCACGATTGTCTTTATATTCACTTTTGTAAAAGCCTAAAAGTCTATCATTTAAAATTCCTTTGAATTCAAAATATAGCTTTACGTTTCCACGTACTTTTTCTGAAAGTTTTATATCAAGTTCTTCCTTTTTTTCATTTAGTTTTGTTGTAGCTGTAATTTTTTTATTTTTTGTTTCAAGATAGCATTTCCTAATTTTTAATTCAGCTGCATTTAGCGTAATGCGGTTGGTTGCCTTTGGTATTTTGATTTCAATGAATTCTTTGCCATAAAATGTAAAATCTTTAAAGTTTGGTTCAAATTCCAGATGATAATTAAGAGGAGAAATCATAATGATAAGATTGAAAATTTTGCTCTATTTGTACCATACAGATAGAACGACTGTGATTTTTTTCTGTTCATGATTTATCAAAATTTTTCAAAATATTACCAAAGATTTTAAGAGTTAGGAATAATATTTTATCATATGAAGCAAAAGGCCGCCTCTAGAAGTATTAAGATCCTTGTAGCAAAAATGGGTTTGGATGGCCATGATAGGGGTGCGTTGGTACTTTGTAGATCCTTTAGAGATGCAGGGATGGAAGTAATTTACTCTGGACTTTTTGCCACTCCTGATAGAATCGCCCAAATAGCAGAAGACGAAGATGTTGATGTCATTGCTTTAAGTCTGCTTAATGGTGCTCATAATACATTATTTCCTAGAGTAGTCAAAGCTATTGGAAAAAAAGGAATCAAAGATGTATTAGTTGTAGGTGGAGGAGTAATTCCTGAAGAAGATAAAAAGGGTTTAGAAAAAGCAGGAATCTCAGGCGTGTTTGGCCCGGGTACACCTCTTCCAAAAATAATAAAACATATCACTACTGGAGTATCTAAACTAAGAAAAATTTAGTATTAAAAATTATTCTTTAGAATCTGGCCACATCATTTGTCGCATTTTCTTGCCGACTTGTTCTATTTGATGTGAATCAAGCTCTTTCATGTATCTATCAAAAGCATTTTTCCCATTTTTCTGATACTCACTAATCCATTCTTCGTTAAATGTTCCATTCTGGATTTCTTCAAGAACTTTTTTCATACGCTCTTTAGTTTCTGCATTCATTACAACAGAACCTCTAGTTAATCCACCGTATCTTGCAGTTTCACTTACACGTCTCCACATGCCATTAATTCCATATCTTTGAATCATATCTACAATTAATTTGAGTTCGTGTAAAACCTCAAAGTATGCAATCTCTGGTTGATAACCTGCTTCAACAAGTGTTTCAAATGATTTGATTACCATTGATGCACAACCACCACAAAGGTCCGCTTGTTCCCCAAACCAGTCGGTTTCAACTTCTTCTTTGAATGTAGTTTTAATTACACCGGCTTTTGTGCTACCAATTGCTTTTGCAATTCCCAAAGTTCTCTCCCAAGCTTTTTTAGTATAATCTTGATGAACTGCAACAATTGATGGAGTTCCAAATCCTTGCTGATAGGTTTCTCTTACTTTAGAACCAGGTCCTTTTGGTGCAATCATAATAACATCAATGTTATTTGGAGCTTCAATCCATTTCCAATGAATTGCAGCAGCATGTGAAAAAGATAAAGCGTTTCCCTCTGAAAGGTTTGGCCCTATTTCTTCTTTGTAGACTTTAGCCTGAACCATATCGGGTATCAAAACGTAAATTATATCACCAGCTTTCGTTGCGTCTGAAATTGACATCACTTTATGCCCGTCTGCTTGTGCTTTTTGCCAGCTAGAACCGCCTTCTTTTACACCTACGATTACATTGAGACCAGAATCTTTCATGTTGTTAGATTGGGCATTTCCTTGAATTCCATAGCCTAAAACAGCAATTATCTGGTCTTTTATTGGGTCTAAACTTACGTCTTCGTCCTTCCAAATTTGTGCCATAATAACCCCCCGATTTAATGCAAATAAATATCAATTAATTTCTAAATTGGGGAATCACTTCTTTCAGAAGTTGGCATGCTTGGTTTTTTCCTTTTCATAATAAGAATTATTGCTAGAAGCAATATTGCAGGAGCTGCAATTATTGCAACTGCAATCTCATAGTAAAACTGTAACGTTTCTTTTGGCTGAACAATTTTTTCAGTAGTTTGTGTTTTTTCAGGATTTTCGTAAACTATAGTACTAAAGTCTGCAATTCTCCCTACAGATTCTTCTGTAAGCTTGATTTCCATTCCACCTACTGTACCAAAAGCTTTGATGTTACGAAACTTGATAATTACTTGCCCTGGCTCCTCAAAAATCCACTCTCTGTAATCCCCTCCTGCACCAGAAACTGTCTGCTCATCTCGATAGACTTCTTTTCCATTGTGGATTATTGAAATATCGTACTGTAGCTTTCTTAGAGGTAGGTCATTTACTGTATCATAAAATCTGTAAATGAACTTGACTTTCTCATGAGTTTTAATCACTTTTGGATCCCATGAAAAATTAACTTCAACAGAATTATCAGGTGTAATCTGTAGTATTGGAAATTGTTCTATTTTTTTGCCAGATGCATCATGAGGGTAGTCGGGTATTATTGCCTCTACTTGAACAAGCCCTTCCATCCATGGATGTATTACACAAAAATATGAAAATGACCCAGTATTTTCAAAAGTGTAAGACCACGAGTCTCCAGGCATAAACCTTCCACTATCAAATAACCCTTCGGGAGTTCCAAAATCATCACCCATCCATCCAAATCTTCCTGAACCTTTACCACTAGTTACAGTATGTCCCTCTCTATCGTCATTTTTCCAAGTTATAGTATCTCCAACTTGAATTGATATTTCTGGAGGATCGTACCAAACTTCGGCTGGTGTGTTTAGCTCAGGATTGTATGCACCAAATGGAATTAAAACAACTTTTTCTTCTGCATATGCTTGATTATTTAATAATGAACTTGCCAAAAAGATAAAAAACAAACCGACGATAATTCCAATCCAAGTGTATTGATTTACCATACAAAGACTTTCTGATTTAAATATATTAAGAAACTCAAATCTGAATTACTTTTTTACATGAAAGACAGCGAACTTTTACTCCATCTTCATTTACACGTTCAAATTTCTTAGAACCACAATTTGGGCAAATTGGGCAAGCACGTAACCCCTTCAATTAAAACTCCTGTGGCTTTGTATCTGTTTTGGAAATTGTTTTTATTCGATTTACACCGTTTATTTTTTTAATAATTTTTGAAGCAGCCGAGGGTATACACTTTTCCCAGTCTTGATCATTGAGAATCATTTTGCGAATTTGTGTACCGTTGTATTTTTCTCTATCTAGGAATTTTGGTTGAATTACATCATATCCTGAATTAGCTAAAAGCATTGTAACATAGTCATTTCCACTGTAAACTTTTTCAAATTGTGGGAGAATTGATTTAAGATAAGATGCCCAAGTTGCTATATTAAATTGATTTTCTATTGGCACAATGAAACATTTTGATAAATCAACTCCGTCTTCCTTTAAGGATTCATGTATCATCTCAATGCGTTCTCCTGCAGTAAATGGATCTTTTTCAATATAGTTAAACTGGGAACCAGTAAGGGCAATTACTACTTCGTCACATTCTGAGAGAATTTGTTTGGTAAGCTCTAAATGGCCTAGATGAAATGGTTGGAAACGACCCATCATTAAACCGCGCATGCTATTGAATAAATTTTGATTTAATTAAATGTAATTTTACAATTATGAATTAATTATGGTATATGTCAAAATAGTGTCTTGCTCAAGAGGATTTTGATCACATTTCATAATAAATCCATGCAAATCTGAAAGCGTTGTAACTTTACCTGATTCAGGATCCTCAAAACTAAAGTTAAACTTATTCTGATTAATAGCACCGCAAATAGTTTGTCCTTCAATTGCATCGAATTTTTGATTCAAACTTATTGCAATTATCGAATCTTCCTTAACTCGATCATCTTCAATAAAGTATATGTTGCGAGCTGGATGAGGACACCATCCGCTTAGGAAGGCTTTTACCATATTTCGGTTACTACAGTCAATATCAGTGACTGGAAGAAGTTCAGTGGTGTATATCTTTGAAGGATTTTCTAAAGAAGCTAATCTTGTGGAAAGCTCATCCACCTCATCTTGTAGCTGAACAACTAAAGATGCTGAAAGTGTATCTGACATTGATGTAGTTGAAGTATCATCCATGACATCGCCGTATTTCAAATCCTGAAGAAAACCATACACCATGCCAAAGAAATTTGCTGTTGTGGAAAAATCCTCATCAGCAAATGCTACTGTAACTGTGGTGGTTATACCCATAATTAGCGATATTACTACAAAGGCTATGATTCCCGTTTTATACCCCATTATCCTTCAATACTTACTATTTTACTAAAGCATGGGGGAAATTTCCGTCTCTAAATAGTTCCAAAATGGAAAAACTGTTCCTAAATGAGTGTCCCGCTTCCAAGAATTCGAATGTTTTGAGATTCAGGTTTCAAGAGAACACAAGTTTCATTTTTGATGTAGACTATTGGTTTGTCAAGAGTAAGTTTAACCGGTTTTATAGAACTGAATTTGGCTGCCTTTACTTGCAATCCTAGACTTACAAGACACATTTGATTTTCAGTGATTTCTCCTTTATAGAACGGATTTTGAAGGAAATCAAGTTCTATTTCTGTTTGTATTTGTTCAGAATCTGCTTCACAAATATAATCTCCGCGAGAAATATCCTCTACTTTTGCTCCCTTTATAGAAAGTCCCACTCTTGCTGGAGAAACAGCTTCTTGTACAGTATCATCATGCATTTGTATTGATTTTATCATAACATCAATTTTTGCAGGAAGTAGTTTTAGATTATCATATTGTTTTACTTTTCCTTGAATCACTTTACCCAAGACAACTGTTCCAACTCCTTTTACATCAAAACAATGATCAACTACAATTTTTACTGGCCCGTCTTTTGAAATTGGTTTTATTTTGTTAATTTCTTGTTTGATTTCAGATGAATTTACTTTTTTGTATTGTTCTAAAACAGTCCCTTTGATCATAGAGTTGAGTCGATTTTCATCGACTTCATATGTATGGCTAATTATTCCATCTCTTTTTTTCATCAAATTTAGTGCGATGATCTGTTCTCCAGTAAATCGATCTAAATTACCAACATAAAAAATAACATGTTCAGCTAAATTTACTGCTTGAAATAAAGGTTGGATTTTGTCAGGAAATCCATTAGGAATGACCCAAGTTCTAATGATATCTGAATCCTTTCTGTCAAATAAGGTAATGTCAGTTGCCGTTCCTTTTTTTCCAAAATCATTGGCAATTGTTTGCTCTCCAAGAACAACAAAATTTACAGATTTTACCATATTTTTTGCTCCAATTAACTTCGTTTAATCTTATTCAAATTTTTTAGAAAAAATCATGGAAAAGAATCTAAAACTTTGGCATAGCTTACAAATCGATGGTTTGTTGGATATACTCGTTTTTGAGAAAACTTGGGAATGGTTTTTCCAGTAGCACCATATAACCCAAGGGGAGCTTTAACCCAATTTTCATCATTTGATTGTTTTAATACCTCATCTTTTGGACTATAGTAATTTTTTATTTTTTTTCTGACTATTTCTTGCATTATCTTTCCATATTCTCGTGAATTAGCAAAGTTACTTGGAACTGATGCTCCAAAAAAGTACACACTCTCAATAATGTTTCTTGTATTAGATTTTGTTGACAATTTTTGAATAGTACTTAGAATAACTTCTGTTCCAAGGGAATGCCCCATCAATCTTATTTTAGTATCTGAACTTTTTTGTTTAAAATCAGTTATGAATTTTGAAAGATTATTACCATTTTGTTTTGCAATTTTTTGTCCTACTCTAAGTGCTTTTAAAGCAGTTTTTTTGAGGTGGGCCCCTTTAGTATTTGCATCATAACTAAACCCAATAACAGGATATGAATATCCTAGTTTTTTTAGTCGTCTTTGTGCTATTACAAACTTTTTGATAGCGCCGGGTCCATCATTTCTTAAACCATGAACCATAATGGTTAGTTCTTTTTTGCTGTAAAGTTGTTGAAGAGATTTTTTTGGGTAAAAAGAATAAGGATTATGTTTAATCTTATGACCACTTGACAAATCATAATAGCCCCGAGTAGTAATTCGTGGAATTTTGTTAGAAATTTTTTTCAATTTAATTTTGTGAACTCAGTTTATTCTTGTACTTTTGTATATCAGATTCTTCGACTTTATCAAACAAAGGACTTGGCGTACCTAGTTTATGACCTTGTTTTATTTGAAGTTCAGAAATTGAAGACCATGATTGCTCTGAAATTTTACTAGACATTCCAAGTTGCGACCAAATCTTTTCTGCAGACTTGGGTAAAAAAGGATATAATGCAATAGCTAGACTTCGAACTGCATTAACAGAGAGGTTTAGGCAAGTTTTGGTACCTACTCCTTTTTTCCACGGTTCCTTATGTTGAAAATATTGGTTAAAATGAGTTGTAAATTCAAGAATTTTTTTCATTGCTCTGTCCAAATGATTTTGTTCAATCAAACTACCAACATCATCAGATAAAGTTTTGATCTTGTTTTCTGCTTCTTTATCAATATTATCGGATTCTTCAATAGACGGAATTTCGCCATTGAAAGTTTTTTTTGCAAATCCAAGTGCTCTGTTTACAAAATTTCCCAAATTTCCAATAAGTTCAGAATTAATTTTTATTGCAAATTCATCCCAGCTAAAATTCAAATCATCCTGTGAATAAGGAGTAATTGAGGTTAGATAGAATCGTAAATAATCAGCTGGATAGTAATCAAGAAATTCTTTAAGACCTATATACCAATTCCGACTTTTTGAAATTTTTTTCCCTTGTAATGTAAGGTGACCACGGGTAGGTATGAAATCTGGAAGTTTGTACTCGTTTTGAATTCCAATACGCATTGCTGGCAAAAACAAAAAGTGATGATAAACTATGTCTTTTCCAATGAAGTGATAGATGTCTGCAGAATTCCAAAATTCTTTTCCGTTAATTCCTTTTCCTTCAAGAAACTTTAGTGAAGATGATATGTATGCAAGATGATTATCAAACCAACCATAAAGCACTTGACCATCGATGCCAGGAATAGGAACCCCCCAGCTAATATCGCGCGTAATGTCCCAGTCTATTAATCCAGATTTTATCCAATTTTGGACATATTTTTTAACATCTTTTTGAAGATTAGAATTTTTTTCAAGATAGTTATCAATCTCGTCTGAAAAATTTTTTAACTTAAAGAAAAAGTGTTTAGTTTTTTCCTTAACAGGGGTTTGACCACAAATTGAACAACGAGGATTGTCAATTTCTGCAGGAACACGACCACACTTTTCACATAAATCCGAATATTGATCTTCTGCCTTACAATAAGGACAGGTTCCTTTTACGTATCTATCTGGAAGAAATTTTTTGTCATTGTTACAATAAAACTGAATAATTTCAGATTCGTAAATATGACCTGCGTCATTTAATTTTTTAAAAACATATTGAGAAAAATCAATATTTTCTTTTGAACTTGTTTTGTAAAAAAAATCAAAATCAATATCAAATGACGTGAAATCATCATAATCACGTTTATTCCAATAAGCAACGTATTCTTCAGGGCTTTTACCTTCTTTTTCTGATTGAATCAAAATAGGTGTACCGTAGTCATCTGAGGCACAGATGTAGTAAGCTTCAACTCCTTTTTGTTTTAGAAATCGTGTAGTAACATCTGCAGGAAGATAAGTAGATGCAACATGGCCTAGATGGATCTCTCCATTTGAATAGGGAAGTGCACTAGTGATTATTGCTTTTTTTGTCATGTTATAACCAGTCTGATGATTAACTAAACATAAACAAATCGAACCAGCGTATTAAAAGCCTGAAAAAAAGAAAAGTGAAGAATTCAGTTTACCTGAACGTTTCCTACCATCCAAGGATGAACCATGCAAAAGTAGTCATAGCTGCCGGGGTTATCAAAAGTTACATCAAATGTGGCTCCAGCCATAAACAAGCTACTGTCAAAAACGCCATCGGGACCTCCAGCAGGAGTTCCACTGGAAACTGTGTGAGCTGCTGTATCATCATTTGACCAGCTAACTGTGTCTCCTGTGTTAATGCTAACTGATGTAGGAACGTAGCACTCAAGTATTTCTTCACACCCTGGAACTGATGAACCACTTGGTAGAGAAACTTGAACGGTCATAGGTTCTGTCATTTCAGGTACGTCTTCGATTCTTGGAGTTGAAACAGTTACTGCTTCTTCTTCAAAAGAAGGAGCTTCCTTTGCAACCATTTTCATTTGTTCTTCTATAGCTTGTTCACGTTGTTTTACTTTTTCAGCTATGTCTGCAAATGGGTCAGATGGGGTAGATTCTTTTGAAACTGGTGCAACGGCCATTTCAAATCCTTGTAGTGAAGCAGCCATTGTAAAAGCTACTGCTACTACGGTAATTCCAATAGCTAATCCAATTCCAGCTTTATCCATCGTAGTCATTTTCTTCTGATTTGTGTGATTCGTAATTGACTAAATAAATCTAATCAAAATTTTCTGGTATGATTATATGAAATTTGAGGGGAATGTTGCAAGTTCGATCAACATAAACACACCTTATGATAATAGCGATTATTAACTTAATTTAATGAATTGGAACTTAGTCCTAAAGGACATGGACACTCTCATCGAGGAGTAATTGGTATGGAAGCTGCAATAGTTTTAATTGCATTTGTTATTGTGGCTGCTGCTTTAGCGTTTGTAGTGTTAAACATGGGATTTGCAACAACACAAAAAGCAAAGACATCAATCATTTCTAGTCTGGGTCAAGCAAGTAGTAGCTTAGCAATTTCTGGCAAAGTCACTGCAGTAGCTAACGTAACAGATGGGGTAATTAATGCAACAATTATTCCAATCAGAATTACAGCTGGTGGAGATTCAATTAACCTTGATAATGCTACTGTCTCTCTAAAATATATCAGCAATTCAGTAGAATACGATAACATCTTAACGGCAACAATATCTGACGTAACATTTGGAAACGTTTCTTTAGCATTCCAACATGTAGCAAGAGACGGTAGCTTAAAGGGTTTAACTGAATTTGCGCCAGCCGGTGGCCCCGTCGAGAATCCGGTAAACGCAACTTTACCACAACAAACATTTGCAATTATTTACTGGGTTGTGCAACAAAATCAAAACTCTATCTTAGAAAGAGGAGAACATGTTGTAATTGCAATTGGTTACAAAGATGAGGACAGACCTGCAGCACTTGACAAAATTAGAGCTGAACTATTGCTTGCTCAAGGTGCGACCCTAACAATAGAAAGAAATGTACCCAACATTACCAACTTGATAGTAGATTTAGGTTAGAAGATAAAATTAGTTCCAACTATTCATGTAAGCTTTTTGCTCTTTTGTTAGCTTGTCAATTTTAACATTCATTGCTTTTAGAGCATCTACTGCAATTTGTTGATCAATTTCTTTAGGAACAGAAATTACTTTCTTTTTCATTTTCTTGTGGTTTTTTAGTATGTATAAAATGGAAAGAAGCTGATTTGAAAATGATTGTGCCATTACCTCAGGAGGATGTCCTTCAGCTGCAACTAAATTTGCAATTCTTCCTTCGCCTATCAGATAGATCTTCCTTCCATTTTTTAAAACACATTCATCAAGATTTGGCCTTACTCTTCTAACTGATTTGGATTTTTTTAACAAAAAGTTTGCATCAACTTCAACATCAAAATGACCTACGTTTCCAACGATCGCACCATCTTTCATTTGTAAGAGATGTTCTTTTCTAATTACACTGGTCATCCCAGTACATGTTATGAATATATCACCAATTTTTGCAGCTTGTGCTATTGGCATTACTTCATACCCATCCATATGGGCCTCAAGTGCGCTCACCGGGTCAACTTCGGTGACTATAACTTTGCATCCCATTCCATGACATCTTTGGGAAACTCCTTTTCCAACCCAACCGTATCCTACAATAACTACACGTTTTGACGCTAACATCAAATTCATTGCCCGGAGATAACCATCAATTGTACTCTGGCCAGTTCCATACCTGTTATCAAACATGTGTTTTGTGTATGCATCATTTACTGAAATTATAGGATAACGCAGCTTTCCTTGTTTTTCGACTGCCTTTATTCTGTTTACTCCTGCTGTTGTTTCTTCAGTAGCTCCAAGAATTTTTAGAGACTGATTTTTTTTGCCAAAATGTGCTTTAATATTAAGATCAGAACCATCATCGGTTAAAATTTGAGGTTTGTGATTTAATACTTGCTGAATACACCAATCATATTCTTTTACAGTTTGACCAGCCCATGCATAAATGTGAATTCCTTGAGATGCAATAAAAGCTGCAATATCATCTTGAGTGGTTAATGGATTTCCTCCACAAGCTGCAACTTTGGCTCCAAGTTCTTTTGCTCCCATTAATAATACTGAAGTTTCTTTTGTAATGTGTAAACAAAATCCAAGAGTAACTCCCTTGAGTGGTTTTGATTTTTTCAAACGATTTAATGTATTATCAAGAATTTGCATATGACTTCTTGCCCATTCGTAGGAAAGTTTTCCTTGTTTTGCAAGCTTTGGGTTTTTTACCTTACTCAATATTCCAAAACATCGATCAACACTATAAAATTCTATCAGAGCATTGTGTGAAACTACATATGTAAGAATTTTTGAGTTGTTTTGATGGTCTGGAAAAAAGTAGCTAAAAAAGATTCCATTGCTTCAGGTAAAGGAAGAGAATTCACAGTTGATGATAAAAAAATTGCAATCTTTAATCAAAATGGATATCATGCAATTGATGGAATTTGTGTTCATCAAGATGGCCATATTGCTCCAGGAAAGTTAGATGGAGACATTGTAGAATGCCCACTTCACCTTTGGCATTATAATATCAAGACTGGCGAGTTGATAGATTATCTTAAAGATGTAAAAATGCAGACATACAAAGTTGAAGCCCGCCAAGATGGAATATACATAGATATTTAATTTTAAAACAACTTTTATGATAATAAATTCTAGAACAGTTACATTGAACAAAGATATCCTAAATGAATTAGTTAATCAAGATTATGATTCAATCACAAAAACTATTGAAGACTTTCTTAAAAACCAAATTTCTGAAACTAGTTCAAAAGGAGTGATTGTGGGTTTAAGTGGAGGCTTAGATTCTTCTGTAATCACTTTTCTCTGTTCACGTGTTTTTAAAAAAAACATGCTAGCGCTGATAATGCCAGATACAAAAATTTCACCAAAGAGCGATACAGAAGATGCATTAAAAATTGTAGATAGTCTTGGAATAGAATACAAGCTTCTTGATATTGGTTTAATCGTATCTGAATATTCAAAGTATATTGAACCAAATGAAAGAGCGCTTGGAAATTTGCGTGCAAGAATTAGAGCCAATCTTCTATATTATTATGCAAATGTAAGAAACTACTTAGTGGTTGGTTCCAGTGATAAAAGCGAGTTTCTAATTGGATACTTTACAAAATTTGGCGATGGTAGTGCTGACTCGTTACCAATAGTTTCCTTATACAAAACTCAAGTAAGAGAGCTTGCCAAGTTTCTAGGAGTTCCAAAATCTGTTATAGAAAAGAAAAGTAGTCCACATCTTTGGAAAAATCATTTAGCAGAAGAGGAGATAGGAGCATCATATGCGGAAATAGATTCAATTCTCTATTGCATGTATGATAAAAAATTATCAATTGATGAAGTAATAAAAAAGACCAATATTGAAAGAAACATCGTTGAAAAGATACATGAACGATACAAAAATAGTAAGCACAAAAGAATTACTGCAGCAAGACCACAATGAGAAATGAAAAAAATGAAAATTAAGGATACTTTAAGTGGGCAAGATAAAGAACTTGATATTTCAAAAAAGGTGAGAATCTACCTTTGTGGTGTGACTGTCTACGATGAATCACACATAGGTCATGCAAGGACCATAATAGTTTTTGATATTCTTCGCAGATATCTTGAATCAAAAGGAATCGAAGTAGAATTAATCCAAAATTTTACTGATGTTGATGATAAAATTATCCTTAGGGCTAAAAGAGAAAATGTTCGTGCCTCAGCAATTAGTTCACGATATATTCAACATTATTATGATGATTTTGATGGACTAAATGTTCATCGCGCAACAAAATTTCCAAAAGCTACTGAACACATACAAGATATGCAGGATTTTATCCAGGACCTATTAAAAAAAGAATTTGCATATACGAGCAAAAATGGAGTATATTTTAGAGTAAGCAAATTTTTAGATTATGGAAAACTTTCAAAGAAAAATATCGGAGATCTTGTTGTGGGAGCAAGAGTTGAAGAAGACAAAGAGAAAGAATCTGGAATAGATTTTGCGTTATGGAAATTTTCTAAAGATGATCCTTCTTGGGAAAGTCCATGGGGAAGAGGAAGACCAGGGTGGCATATTGAGTGTTCAACTATGGTACATAAGTATCTAGGAAACACTATTGAAATACACGGTGGTGGAAGAGATTTAATCTTTCCCCACCATGAAAACGAAATAGCACAGTCAGAATCACGTACCTCTAAACCTCTTGCAAAAATTTGGATGCATGTTGGAATGATTACAATTAATGGAGAAAAAATGGCAAAATCCAAAGGAAACATTAAGTCAATTAAACATGTCTTAGAAAATTGGGGACCAAACATCATTAGACTCTTTTGTCTCGCAGGTCATTATTCAAAACCAATTGATTATTCAGAAGACTTGTTAAAAGAAAATGTGATAAAATGGAGACAAGCTGAATCTTGTTATTATGAAATGAAACTAGCGCAAGAAGAAGGACCTACAAAGGAAATTGAAAAATTAATTTTCGAATGCAAAAGTGAATTTGATTCTGCACTTGATGATGATTGTAATACACATCTTGCACTTTCAGCATTTTTTAAATTCGTTAAAGAGATTAATCGAATAGCGGCATCTGATTCATTAACTAAATCAATATCAAAATTAGCTTTAAATCGATTTGAAAAAATGTTAGATGTTTTAGGTTTAGTTATTCCAAAAATTTCTAATGAGGAAATAAATTCAATTAATGGTTTAATAAAAAAGCGAGAAACCATGCGAGGAAAAAAACAGTTTCAGGAGGCAGACTTCATAAGAGATCAAATTGCAGAAATGGGAATTGAGTTAATCGATCATAAAACTAGGACCACGTGGATGAAAAAAGAAAAAATAAAATCAGATTTTAATTAGTCTATGAAAAGTTATGGATTATTTTTTTGAAGCACTAATTAAGGATATTACATCTCTATCTCTTAGCTGATAAGTTGTTGGCAATCTTAGATTATATCTTAGGTCTTTAGCATAAAGAAGCCCCTTTGGCAAATCTGTATGTATTTCCCTAGCTAGATCTTTTACTGTAGCACCATCTTTCATCAAAATTAGGTCTGGAAGAACCCTTCCTTTCTTATCAGATAGTTTTTCTTCATTTGCTACGGGATAAACAGAATTCATTTTTAGCAATTTGAAAACTGCTACGTTTATTGCAAATTGGACCCCCGTTCTCATGTATTCACCCATAATGCTTTTTTTGATAAATTCCAACGCATTTTTTTGCTTTTCATTAAGGTCCTGAGGATTAATAATATCAAATTGTTCGGAACCTGGAGAGTATTTTATAAGACTTTTCTGTTCAGCACGTCGCAAACTTAGTTCACTATCAGCACTAGCAGGAACAACAATTGTATCATTGTATCTTTCACGTAATCTATCAAAAGTTTTTTCTCCACCCTCAATATCTATTTTGTTTGCAACAATCAAGGTTGGTTTTGAAATATTTCGTAGAAATGTTGCAAAGTTTTTCGTATCTTGAATTTCATAATTATCAAATTCTTTGTCTTCAAGTCCCGTTGATTTAAGAGTCTCTTTGATATTGTCTTTTGTTACTCCTACACCACGGTATAGATCAGTTAAAGCATTTACTTGGTCTGTACCAGAACGAATTAATTTTGATACTTTATCTCGATTTCCTTCAAGAATTTTATGGTACCACATGATTAATTCTTCTTCAATATCTGCAAAATCAGAAATTGGATCACCAGAGCCAACTTCTGCTACTTTTCCTGTGGCATCAACACTTCCAGATACATCTACCACATGTAACAAAACATCTGACTGCGCTGCAATTGTTAGAAATTGATTTCCTAATCCTTTACCTTTCCATGCATCTTTTATGAGACCAGGTAAATCAATTAGCTCAATTGGAATATATCTCCAACCATCTTTGCATATGGAATTATTAGGATTATCAAATACATTGAACTCTTGATGAACGCAGAGTGTAATTGCGTGTGCAGTTGCTGTTTCTGCCTTTTTTGTAGTAAATGGATAAGTAGAAATTTCTGAAGACGACAACGTAGCAGCATTAAAAAAAGTAGTTTTACCAGTGTTTGTTTTGCCAATAAGGCCGATTCTAATCGGCATAATTAAATTTTCATTTCAGAATATTTATCTCTGTCTGCTAGTCATTTTTTAATTGTTCTTTGAGTTTTTTACATGTATGCTTTAGTTCGTCAATTGACCACTCTATTTCATCAAGTTCATCTTTTGTAAAATCATCATTCCATTTTTCAAGGGATGATTTTGAAATTTGGGTACAATGATACAATAGAGCCCAATAGGGATGATGCTCAGCAGTAGTATAAGCTAGCTCTGCAACAGCTTCAATCCCATTTTTGGCTCTGGAAATTGAAGTAATGTTTTCTCCAAAAATACTAATAATATTTGACTCCAAATCTTCTTCAATCTTTAACATAGTATTTTTCTTTTCAAATGATTTGACAAGTTCTAAAAGAGATTCGTAAAAATCAGAAAACGAGTTGGTCATGGATCAAAAAAGCCGTTGATGTTCAGCCAACATACATCTATTGAAAACAACCGTGATTCCTTCTTTTCTAGCCAATTCTTCAGCTTCAGTGTTATGAATTCCTTCTTGTAACCAAATCACTTTAGGTTTCTTTTTAATAGCATCTTTAACAAATGGTAATACTTGATCTGATGGCCTAAAAACATCAACTATGTCAATTGATTCATCAACATCATTAATGCTAGGATAACATTTTTTGTTCAAAATTTCATCGGCACTTGGATTAATTGGAATAATATTATATCCATTTTCTGCCAAATATTTTGGAACAAAGTGAGCTGCCTTTTCTTGATTTTTTGATAATCCAATTACTGCAACATTTTTCAAAGAATAGATTTCTTTTATTTCTTCATCAGATAGAGAATCTTTTTCCATAAATCCAATAGTTATTTTTTGGTTAATAATCTATTAGGAATTTTTATGAAATTTCTAATTTATGGGGAAATCCTGCACGCCCAAAAGGAAGGGAATGTCACCCAACTACTCTCAGCGTGTGGATTTCCCACTAGTAAATTTAGAACTAAATTGAGTTATGCATGTGTTTGTAATTTTTTTGTTACAAAAAAACATAGAACATTTTGAATAAAATTCAGCATCCAATATAGCTAGAAACGAACTTTTTATAATCAAGATTCAAAATTACCTTGTATTTTGATATACAATTCCTATGACAATGTGGGTTTAGTTCGAGTATTATCTTTTTTAAAATCTCATAGTTCCGAATATCTTTCTGGTCAGGACTTAAGTGATGTATTAAAGATAAGTAGAGTAGCAGTATGGAAACATATCAACCGGATTCGTTCATTAGGATACAAAATTGAATCAAAACAAAAACTAGGATACAAACTAGTAAAAAATACCGAACTCTTGTTACCTTGGGAAATAATAGATGGTATAAAAACACGAAAAATAGGAAGGCGTTCTTACTATTTTGATTCAATAGATTCTACTCAGGCTTTTGCAAAAACATTAACAACCAATCCAAAAGAAAATGGTGCAATAATTATTGCACAAAAACAAACAAGTGGAAAGGGTAGGATGAAAAGAAAATGGATTTCACCCCCTGGCGGGATTTGGTTTTCTATTGTTTTGAAACCTGAAATTGACGTTTCATTAATCACGTTATTTCCTATTGCAGCCTCCTTAGCTTTGGCAATTTCAATAGAAAAAACCTTGAAGAAAAAACCGGAATTAAAATGGCCAAATGATATTACTTTAAGAGGAAAAAAAGCAGCTGGAATCTTAATTGATTTATCAATGGAATCAAACAGTATTGAAAATCTCATTCTTGGTGTTGGTATAAATTTTAAAATTAATCCCAGAAATATAGAAAAATCAATTAAAAACACGGGAAATTATTATGGAGTAGCAACTTTAGTTAAGAAAAATGAAAATTCTAATCCAATAAAATTAGTTCAATCCTTTCTTTTTGAATTGGAAAAAATGATGGATTCTCTAGAACAAAGGAAGATTCGAGAAATTATTAAAAATTGGACAAAAAAATCATTCACTATAGGAAAGTATGTAAAAGTTTTAACTTCTGATGGAATTGTTCAAGGAAAGGCATTAAGAATTGATAATGATGGAGCTTTAGTAATATCTCAAAATAAAAAAACCACGCGTGTACTAGTTGGCGATGTAACCTGAACTAAAAATATTATCTTAGTCTATGGCATTTTTTCATTCTACATGATTAAATCTTTTCTACAAAAACTAAAACAAGAAATTTTTATTTTTGGAATCCAGAACTATGATCCCATGTGGCAAAATATTTAGGAGTAATTTCCAATAATACGGAAAATCCATTTTTGACTCCATCCATTAAGAATTTTGCAACTTCATTTTCCAAATTACCAGTATACTTTATCATTATTTTTTCAGCGATTGGAATGTTAGCTTGTATGTCTTCTAATATACGAACAGTCCCTTTCCCTCGTACACCTTTGTAAGGAATGGTTTCATCATCTACACAAAAATAAACAGAATTTTTATTTCGTATATTTTTGGTTTTTTTTGCAGTTTTAGCAGTTTCTACATATAGCTTACCGTTATCATAAATATACCATACCGGATGAACATTTGGTTCGCCAGATTCATCTATTGTCCCCAATAATAAATTCAGTTTGCTTTTAGAAAGAAAATCTATCGTTTGGGTTTCAGTCAATTCTGAACCAAATCCAGGACTGGCATGTACAATTTTCATACCAACTACTCATTTGATTTTCTAATAAATTTACTTATTTTAAAAAAATCTAGGGATGAAATGAAGTGATTTAGTTCATATCTAAAGCACGAGAGTGCTTTCTTGTGTGAGGTCTTTCACCAGGATGTTTTCTTCTCATGTGACCTGATGGTCTTCCGTAGAGTAGTTCTAAGAACCAAGATTCATGTTCAACTTCTTCAGCTAGGATGTCTTTTGCAATATCATACGTTATTGGATCTTTTCCATGAGTCATTTTGCAAACTTTGTCCCAGTTTATAGTTGCTCCTTGTTCAGCTTTAAGGCATTTCTCCAGAATTGCTTTTAGATCTGTGGGATTGTCAGGTAATTGAAGAAATTCACAACCAGACATCTTGATGTAATCAATTGGATCTTTTGGTAAAGAACCCCCTAGTTGATAGATTCTCTCAATGCAGGATTCAAAGTGACTGAGATCCTCCATTCTTGCATCTTCGATTATGCCTTTAACTCCTTCACCATCCATTCCTGTACAGTTGGCTCTTAGAAGTGTGAAGTAGTAATACGCTGTAAACTCAACCGAAGAGTTGATGACGAGTTGTTTGATTAGCTCGTCTACATCTAAACCGTTTTGTTTGAGTAATTCTACACCAACAACTTTTTCTGAATTGCCCATGCCCTAACTGAAAATATTTTGACTTTGTAATAAGGATATTGAAAAAGAGATTACGTGTTAATTATGTAGATGTATTTGTGAATCACTGGATTTTCCACATTTAGGACAATGTAATGTTACATAATTATGACAAATACTACATTGTTGGGCTGGTTCCATTTCTGTACCACATAATCTACAACTCTCTAATCTCATAAAAAACAATAATACAATTCGAGTTTTAAATCAACAGAAAATTAGACTGCGCTAATTAGCATCACCTAACTTTTTACGAGTAAAAATTTCATTTCATTCTCATTTTTTAGAATAAGAATGTAAATTAGCTGAACCTACACCTAATTAACCTGCGGACAATGTGTGAAATCCATAATAAGCAAATTCACTAAATAATAGTAGTAATAGTATGATGAAAGAAGCTATGTTATCTCGAAGACGATGTCCTAGTTGTGGCAAAACTAAGATTCTTACCGATGAAAATTCAGGAGAAATGTTTTGTGGTTCGTGTGGCTTTGTAATTACAGAAAAGATTGCATCCACAAGTGCTGAATGGCGTTCGTTTTCGCAAGATGAAACAAATAGAGCTAGAACTGGTGCAGGAACTTCCCTTACTATGCACGACATGGGACTTTCAACAGTTATTGGTAGTGTAAACAAAGATGCTACAGGAAAACCACTTTCAGCATCTATGAGGAGCTCAATTGAGAGACTCCGAACATGGGACAGTAGAACTCAGGCTCATTCTTCTTCAGATAGAAATCTAAGACAAGCATTAAATGAGATGAATAAGATGAAAGACAAACTTGCATTGACAGATGCAGTCATAGAAAAA
This sequence comes from Nitrosopumilales archaeon, assembly GCA_016276965.1. Taxonomy (GTDB): domain Archaea; phylum Thermoproteota; class Nitrososphaeria; order Nitrososphaerales; family Nitrosopumilaceae; genus CSP1-1. The sequence goes on from JADNRU010000010.1 coordinate 32,034, forward strand.
GCTGCATACATTTACAGAAAGGCAATGGAGAAAAAATTAATCAGGGGACGTTCAATTCTTGGATTAGTGGCCGCTTGCCTTTATGCATCCTGTCGAAATACTGAAACTCCTCGAACATTAGATGATATGGCAAATGGAATTAATGTTAGAAGAAAAGATGTAGCGAGATGTTACAGACTAATTTTTAGAGAATTAGAACTAAAAATACCAGTTCCTGATCCTAAAAAAGGAGTTTCTAGAATCGCCAGTCTTGCGGATCTTAGTGAAAAAACTAAAAGAAAAGCAATTGAGATTTTAGAAAAGGCTAAAAAGGTAGGAATGATTGCCGGCAAGGATCCTATGGGTATTGCTGCAGCTGCACTATACATTGCCTGTATTAGCAATAACGAAACAAAATCTCAAAAGGAGATTTCTTTAGCATCTGGAGTAACGGAAGTAACAATTAGAAATAGATGCGCAGGTTTGAGAAAAATTATCGATTCTTAGAACTAAATTTTCCTAAACCCATATTTTTTGTTAAATTAGTTTTGTGACTTTGTATGCCTTGGATTAGATCAGCTTTATTATTCAGTATGCGATATAATACTTGGAAGCTAACACATGTCATCAAATTGACCCAAAGTCAGAAGGGATGTGTTTTGGGATCCTT
>JADNRU010000011.1 GCA_016276965.1 Nitrosopumilales archaeon
CAAGGAGTTGGAATTTGGAATTCAGTTACATAGTTGTTAGATTTGGCTTGGCCCGTTCCACAAAATTGTTCCCTTTGTACATCTGGGAAATTATCCATCGGGGTTCCTGTTATTGTGATAGTTTGAGTAGGGTCTTCAGGAATTGCTCCAGGAACACTGGCTGCTGCTGCCCAAAATAATAATGAACCGCCAAAAATCACAAACATAATAATACCTTTAGTTTGTTTTTTCACAATTGAAATTTCATTTTGCCATGTTATATCTTATTCCAATTCAAAATGTAAATTACGAATGAAAAACTAATTACAACAATTTCAAATGACCCGTTACCTTGTCAATTAGCTCCGCAGGAGCTGGACCTAAAGATATGCAAGTTGTAGTACCTGGGGCAATTTGGGTATGTCCTGCATCAGTTACTTCAGACCATGGAAGCCCTAAGTCAATTGCGTGTTTTTTTACTTCCTCAAGTTCTTTTGGATCAGGTACTTTAACAACAATTTTTTCTTGCCCATTCCACCATTCATTAAACCATTTAGGATTTGATTTTCTTACATTTTCTGCACCTAACACACATGCATGACCAACTTGAGCAGCGATCTTGCCCTTACCCATCTCCAGATCTGTTCTAACAACTATGACCTGTTTAATGCCACTCATATCTAAAATGATTATATAGGTACAATGAAAAACTTTTGAATTAAATAAATGTACAAAAAATTACTATCATGTACTATGATGTTGTAATTGCTGGAGGAAGCATAGCAGGTTTATTATGCGCTAGGGAAGTGGCAAATAATGGCCATAGCGTCATAGTGATTGAGGAAGATTCTGAAATCGGCACACCTGAACATTGTGGTGGTCTGGTTAGTATTTCGGGATTGGAAAATCTAGGAGTGATACCCCAAAGAAAAACATTAGAACATATCATAGAGTCAGCAGAGATATTTGCTCCTGGAGGAAAAAGTTTTGAAATAAATTCTGCAAAACAAAAAGTAGCTGCAATAAGAAGAAGAGAGTTAGATAAACAAATTGCACACCAAGCACAAAAAAATGGTGCAGAAATTAGAGTTAGAACTAGTTTCAATGAAGCTATAGGAGATAAAGTAAAAACTTCTGAAGGCAATATAAAATGTAAAATCGTGGTAGATGCTAGAGGAGTATCATCTCTAATTCACAAAGATAGGTTTGGGATACTATCATCTGCACAATACGAAGTATATTCAGATTGGATTAAGAAAGGAAAGGTTGAAGTATATTTTGATCAAGAAAAGTATCCTGGTTTTTTTGCATGGATAATTCCATCAGCTGAAGGAATGGGGAAAGTTGGCGTTGCTGGAAAAGGAATTAATGCTTCACAAGCAATTGAGAAATTTCTTTCTGCAAGAGGAAATTATTCTGTAATAAGGAAAATTTTTGCCCCTATTTGGGTAAAAGGTCCCATTGAACAATTCGTATCAAATAAAATTGTAACAATTGGAGATGCCGCAGGTCAATCAAAACCCACAACTGCTGGTGGAATTTATTCCTGTGGGATGGGCGGTATTTTGTCTGGAAGAGCAATTTCAAAATTCTTAGATTCTGAAAAACTATCGGTTCTTGAGGAATATCAGAAAAACTGGAAAGAAAAATTTGGAAAAGAATTTGAAAAACAACTACTTGCTAGAAAAATTCTTGAACGAATTGATAATAAAACTATCGATAAATTGTTTGAAACAATTACTCCACAGATTGTTAAAGATATTTCAGAAAAGGATGACTTTGACTTTCATGCTGGTTCTTTGGTAAAACTATTAGGTTTGAGAAAATCATTAAAAGTCGCACAGACCATTCTGGGTGGAGAAATTAAAAATATTTTATCATAATTGCAATGTAAAGTTCTAAGCAAGGTATAAATTCCACAGGTAGCGTGAGCTGATTATGTCATCTACAATATCATTACCAGTATGCAGTTGTTGTCATAGACATATCATGCCTAATGATAAATGTGTAAAATTCAATTGTCCAAATTGTGGCGCTGTTCTGATTTGGAGATGCCAAAGTTGTAGAGAAGCTGCAAGAAACTATACTTGTGACTCGTGTAAATTTCAAGGACCTTGAAAAAATGGCACAATTACTTTTAATAGTAAAAATTTTGCCTACTGGTACAGAAGTAGACTTGGATGAATTGGCAAAAAAAATAAAAGGTTCTCTAAAAGACGACATAAAATTAAGAAATTATTCAAAGGAACCGTTAGCATATGGAATACACTTCCTTAAAGGCGAGTTTATCGTAGAGGATAAAGAAGGTCAAATGGACTCTTTAGAAAATGCCGTTAGATCCGTAGAAGGGGTAAGTGAGCTTGAAGTGTTGAACATGAGTAGAATGTCTGTGGACATGAAATAGGTGGGATTTCGTGGTACGAAAAGACGAACCCTTACAGATGCGAATTGGGGAAGCAAAACAAAGAGATGTTGGTAAGAAACGAGCTAGAATTGGTCCAGATGCGATGGATTATCTCAAAGTTACTCCCGGAGATGTAATAGAAATTTCAGGGCGAAGATCTAGTTGTGCAATTGTCTGGCCTGCAGATGAAGACGAAAAATTTCCAGATATAATAAAAATTGATGGTCAAACAAGAAGAAATATTGCTGCTGCAGTAAACGATATTGTTAAAATTAAAAAAGTAACCACCAAAGTAGCCAAATCTGTCGTTCTAATGCCAGTAAATGATGTTGTTACGGTTGATAAAGAATTTACAGATTTTGTGAAAAATCGTTTAAAAGGACTTCCTCTTTCGCATGGAGATGATATTTCTGTGATGATTTTAGGAAATTCTATGGATTTTAAAATTAACAAAGTTTCTCCAAAGAGTGTTGTAAAAATAGATCGTTCTACAGTTCTTAACATACTATCTGAGACTGAAGTTGACAGAAAGATTCGAGTTACCTATGAAGAAGTTGGGGGTCTTGGAACAGAAATAAAAGCTATGAGAGAAATAGTTGAACTTCCACTTAGACATCCAGAGCTCTTCAGCACTTTAGGAATTGAACCACATAGCGGTATTTTGTTATATGGCCCCCCAGGATGTGGTAAGACCTTGATTGCAAAAGTATTAGCAAGCGAATCAGAAGCCAACATGTATTCTATAAACGGACCTGAAATTATGAACAAGTATTATGGAGAAACAGAAGCAAGACTTCGAGAAATTTTCAAGGAAGCAAAGGACAATTCACCAAGCATAATATTTATTGATGAAATAGATGCCATTGCGCCAAAAAGAGAAGAAGCTTATGGTGATGTTGAAAAAAGAGTAGTTGCACAACTTCTTGCTTTAATGGATGGATTAACTGAACGCGGTAATGTAATAGTTTTAGGAGCAACAAATCGTCCTGAGAGTGTTGATCCTGCACTAAGAAGACCGGGTAGATTCGATAGAGAAGTTGAGATTTCAGTTCCAAATGAAGATGGTAGATTAGAAATTCTTCAAATTCATACTCTGGGAATGCCAATTTCAGAAGACGTAAATCTAAAAAATTTGGCATCTGAGCTTCACGGATATACAGGTGCAGATATCAAATCACTTTGCAGAGAGGCTGCAATGAAATCTATTAGACGTTATCTTCCTGAAATTGATTTGGAAAGTGAAAAGATTCCTTCTGAGATTTTAAAATCTATGGAGATTCGTTGGGTGGACTTCTATGATGCAATGCATGAAGTTGTTCCAACTGCTATGCGAGAATTTTACGTAGAACGACCCAAAGTTTGGTGGCAAGACGTTGGTGGGTTAGAAGCCACAAAAGAAGCGTTACGGGATAATTTGATTGTAGCAATGAAAAAACCTGACAAGTTCTTGAAGATGGGAATTAAACCACCTAAAGGTGCGCTACTTTACGGACCACCTGGATGTGGAAAGACATTACTTGCTAGAGCATTGGCAACAGAAAGTGGGGCCAACATGATTCTTGTTCGTGGTCCCGAAATATTATCAAAGTGGGTTGGTGAATCAGAAAAAGCCATTAGAGAAATCTTCAGAAAAGCAAAAACATCTTCTCCATGTGTAGTAATTTTTGATGAATTAGATTCTTTGGCAAGATTCAAGGTAGGAGAAGGTGGTGGAGTGGGAGAAACAATACTTAGTCAATTACTTACTGAGATAGAAGAAGGAAGTTCTTCAAGAGTTGTAATTATTGGAATTTCAAATAGACCGGATTTACTTGATAGCTCGATGCTAAGAGCGGGAAGATTAGATTTAATTCTTTATGTACACCCTCCAGACGAAAAAGGAAGATTTGAAATCATTAAAATTTTAGCTGATAAAATGCCTATTGCAAATGACGTAAAACTAAAGGAAATTGCAGTAGCTACACAAAATTATTCAGGAGCAGATCTTGCGGCTCTATGCAGAGAGGCTGCAGTTCATGCTATGCAGAACAATTCAAGCAAGATTAGTAATGTTGATTTTGTGGCTGGGTTAAAAAAGGTAAAACCATCAATTACAAAAGAAGTGGATCAATGGTATACTGGAATTAAAGAAAGTATATCAAACGTAGTTCCTCAGAAAATAGATAAGACGTTTTATGGATAAAAATGACCACAATACCACTCAAAAATATTGCATTTGATAAAATTAAGGAAAGCGATTCGTTAACTGATGGTGAGCTTTCAAAAAAATTATCAAAGGAGGGGTTTGTTCTATCAGAAGGCAAATTCAATAAATTATTGCTTGATTTAGAAATTATGGGACTAATTCGAGTTTCCTGGCTTACCAAAGATACTAGACGAATTGAAGTAGTAAAGCAGCAAGAAGAAATAGATGAAGTTGAATCACAAAATAAAGAAATGATGGAAAAAGATTATGAGGCTAGTTTTCCTGGAACAGAAAATGGCAAATAGTTTTTAATTAAATTCTATAGTGAAAAGCTGCATCTAATGCAACTCCTAGTAAAATTATTGTCAGATAAGGAGCAGTAACTTTGTATGCCTTCCATGCAAATTCTGAAGTTGGATTTTTTGTAAGTTTGTAATGATAAGCAAGCATCAATCCGCCAGAAATTGCTGCAATTATCAAATACACAATTCCTAATCCAAAAGCATACAACATTAATGAATATGGGAGTAATATTGCAGTGTTTACAAGAATATAGTTTGATGTCTTTTGCATGCCGATCAATACTGGAAGCATTGGTATCTTTGCTTCTGCGTAGTCATCTCTTATTTTCATTGCAAGACACCAAAAGTGAGAAGGAGTCCAAACAAAAACAAGAAATCCAACCAAAAATCCCAATATATCCAATGAACCAGTTGCTGCAGACCAACCAGCCCAGGAGGCAGCACTACCTGCTAAACCACCAACCACAATATTCGATGCGTTACGACGCTTTAACCAAATTGTGTAAACTGCAATGTAAAAGAAAATTCCTAGTGCAATAAAGAATGTGGTAACTAAATTTAGTGTAAAAGCTGCATAAATTACAGATGCTGCGCTAACACTAAAACCATAAGCCAAAACATGTTTTGCTTTCATTCTTCCTGATGGAATTGGTCTTGTGCTTGTTCTCTTCATCAGGGGGTCAATGTCTTTATCATAATAGTGATTCAAGGCACTAGAGCCAGCAGAAGCAAGAGTGCCAGCAATGATGATGTGTAATAATGCAAAATAGTCTAATTCTGGTCCAATTAGTTTGCTAGCTGCATACATTGAGGTAACTGCAGTAATTACAAGCAAAACTACAATTCTTGGTTTTGAAATTTCTAATACCTCTTTTAGGCCCAACTCGTCTTAAACGATATTCATAGGGATTTAATTTCTTCGACTTTGATCTATTCTTTTTCAAAAGAATTAAGTATCTCACGGCTTTGAGCTAGCACGAATGAGTAACTGGGACCTAATGATGCCTGGTATGGGTCTTACTGCAATAGGGCTAGCAGGTGTGTTCATTTCTTATGCAGGAATTGCCCACACATTCCTTGATGGATTGCATGCGCTTACAGGCTTGACCATGTTTTTTGGTTTAATTTTTCTTGCAGTTGGAATTTTAGATGGAGGTGTCTCAACATCTAACAAAGCCAAGGCTACTACTATGGTAATTGTAGGAATATCACTTTCGTTTGCAATGGTTGCAGTTGCAATGAATACAATTTCAACTGTACCAGTATTTGCAGGAATAATGATGATAATTGCAATTCCAGCAATTATCATCGCATATGTTGCAATGAAGCATCCAACATATGCAAAACCAATGTCTTATATTTTTATTCTGGGAGCTGCTACTGCAGTAATAGCTTATGTTGGATTTGGTTTCGCAGGTCCGGTTCCTTATCTAATTAGTGAAGAAATAGAAGAAATTGTTGAAGAAATAGTAGAAGTTACACCAGGCTCTCCAGTATTTGGCATTTCTATTTTATCAGGTTCTTCAGAGCAAGAAAATCCAGATTATGATCCAGATGTGGCTAATGTTCCTCAGGGTTATGTAATAAAGTGGACAAATGATGATGATGTGGTACACACTGTTACTAGTTCTATAGACTTTGGTGAAACATTTGATTCTGGTTTGATAGACGCAGGAGCTGAATTCTTGTTAGATACAGCTGAGCTATCCTTGGGAGAATACGAATACCTGTGTATTGTACATCCTTGGATGATAGCTGCCGTAGTTATAGAGGAACTTCAAGAACCTTTACAGTAGAATAGGTTTGCAAATAGTTTTAACAGAATCCCAACTAGATATTCTATCAAAACAAGCAAAGGAGCAAAGTCCAAATGAATGCTGTTCTCTTTTGTTTGGTAAAACAAAAGGGAGTAAAGTAGTTGTAAGTGAGGTTTTTCCAGCACAAAATATTGAAAAATCTCAAGTAAATTTTACAATATCAAATGACCAATTAATTCAAGGTTATGAAGATGCTGAACAAAAAAAACTTGAGGTAATTGGGATTTTTCATTCACATCCTGATTCAGATGCCTACCCATCTAGTACAGATAAAAAATTCATGCAAATCAATCCTGTTGTGTGGGTAATTTTTTCAATAAAATCAAACGATTTTAAAGCATATTTACTTGATTCCCAGCTTATTGAAATTCCAATTATCACTGAGGAGAATTCCTAAAGGTTACACTTGTTCCATCTTTTATTTTTGATAAAATTTTTTTATCAGTATTAAGAATTTTCCCAATAACATTAACTGGAGAATATGGTTTAATCTCTCCTTTTTTTCCAATTGGTGTAGGACCAAAAAACAAACAAATAGCTTTTCCATTTGGCCAGTAAGCAACATCAAATAAATCAACTAGTGGTTTTGCGTTCTCTGCTTCAACATTAATCGGCGATTCATCAGTATAGATCTCTTCACCCCACAAATTAATTCCCACAGTGAATGGAAGATTTTCTAGTAAAGCATTAACAGTTTGAGGAGAAACAGAATCATCTAATTCTAACTCAATGTTTTGTATGCTTGGAATTTCAACCTGGATTCTATGTTTCACGATTGGAATGATTCTTTGAAATAAATATCCCTTCCTCATTAAATGTAATATGGAAATTCATGTATACGACACATACGTCCAGGCAGCCGATGGTCACACCATGCATTTTGATGTAATTACAAAAGAGCAAGATCATGAAAAAGCAATCGAATATGCAAAAAAATGGCTAACAGGCATAGGTGAAGGAGAAGCCAAGGTTACCACTGAAGAGTGTAAGTTTTGTCACTCACAAGGTGCACCCGAACCTGTTTCAGAAGCAATTGAAAAAGATGGATTCTTTATCCAAAAAATGGAAGGATGTCCATAAACTCTTTTTTATTATAAAATTTTTGTAATTAATTTTCGTGATTTGATAAGTTGTTTGAATGATGACTTTTTCGAAGGTAAATAAATAACCCAAATACTCCCACAAACCCAACTAAAAACAACGCAGCTACGAATTGTTTTTGTTCTTTTGTTTGGTCTCCGATATCAGAATATACTTCTTGGCTCGCCACAAAAGAAAAAAACAAAACCATGCCTAGAACAACAGCTAATTCTTTCAAATCTAATCACTTTCATTAATGACGGATAATTTTGTTAAAATAGGAATTGTAGATGATTTTGAACACACTTTTCCTTTTATGTCAAATGTGGATTAACTATTACAAACTTTTTTTATAGATTATTTAGTACCTACTATAATGAGTGAACACCCCTATTCGAGGCATAGTATTGAGGGAGATAAAAAAACAAAATGGATTTGTGGATGTTTTGAAACAGTAGATGGTTTCTTCAAATTTTGCTCTAACCATAATGATACATTGAAGAAGGCGATTGAAGCGCAAATAGATGAACTTGATATGACAATAGTTGTAGATGAAAAATCTGCCTAGAGTGATATTACTGCAATAAATGCTGAAACAAAGACTATTGCTACTGTATTTAGTAATTTTATTACAGTATTGAGTGCAGGGGCTGCTGTGTCTTTGTATGGGTCACCAATAATATCTCCAACTACAGTTACTTTGTGTACTTCAGTTCCTCTCTCACCCTTCATTTCAACAAGCTTTTTGGCATTATCCCATGCTCCACCAGTGTTTGCAAGATGAAAAGCTAAAAAGATGCCACTAACAACTGCACCCATTAATAATCCGGCTACAGCAGTTGGACCCAATAAAATTCCTAAAACAATTGGGGCTGAAATCGCTATACTTGCAGACTTCCAGAGTTCTTTAAGTGAAGCAACTGTTGCAATATCAACACATTTTACATAATCTGGCTTTGATTTTCCTTCAAGAATTCCAGGATCACTTTTGAATTGTCTTCTTACTTCATCTACCATTTTTGAGGCAGCTCTTGAAACCCCACTGATTAGCTGTCCTGTAATAAAAAAGGGTAATAATCCTCCTACAAGAAGTCCGACTGTAACTGCTGGATTTGTAAGACTATAATCAAGTACTGTATTGAATACTTTGTTAGCTTCGAATTGAAATGCTTGAATCATTGCTAGTGCAGCTAGACCTGCACTAGCAATCGCAAATCCCTTTGTTACAGCTTTTGTTGTGTTTCCCACTGCATCAATTTGATCTGTTACTTTACGATTTTCCTCACCCATTCCAGTCATCTCAACAATTCCACCTGCATTATCTGCAATTGGTCCGAATGCATCAATGCTCAAAACAATTCCTGCTAGACTAAGCATCGCCATTGCTGTAAGTGAAGTACCAAATATTCCGTATAGTAATGCCTGAGATGGATCAGGTGCAGCAGCAGAAGATATTGCAAATGAAATAATGATTGCAACAACTAAGGCAATCATAAATGGTCCAGTTGACTGCATACCTTTTGTGATTCCCATTAATGTCAATGAGGCATAACCCCATTTTGCTGAATCAGCAATTTCTTGTACAGGTTTGTATTTGTAATTTGTATATCTGTCTGTGATTTTTTGAATTACTGGAACTAAAATTACTCCTATTACAGTTGAGCCGAATAATGCATATGCTGTTGTAGTTTGACCTAAAAATTGGTAGGCAAATACAAAATTTAATGAAATAGCGATTGCTGCGGAAATATAAAAAGATCTACTTAGTGGTTTCATTACGTCAGTGATGTTTTTTGAACCAACCGTGATAGCTCCAATAATAGAGGCAATTGTTCCAGAAGCGCCAATCAATAATGGATACATGAGAGTTTCAGGAGCAGCAATTAGTGCTGCAATCAATAATGAGGCCAACATTGTAATGATATAAGATTCGTAAACATCAGAACCCATTCCTGCAGCGTCTCCAACATTATCTCCCACATTGTCTGCAATTGTTGCTGGATTTCGTGGGTCATCTTCAGGGATATTGACTTCTACTTTACCAACCAAGTCAGCTCCCATGTCAGCTGCTTTTGTGAATATACCGCCGCCAATTCTTATGAAAAGAGCTATCAAACTGGCTCCAATTCCTACTCCTGCAATGGTTATTGGGTCTGGATATACATAGTAAAGTAAAGTAATTGCAAGCAAAGCCATTGCTGGAACAACAAGTCCCACTGTTGCTCCTCCACGAAATGCTAATGCAAAGGTTTTACCTAAACCACTAGAAGTTAAATTCGCAGCCCTAACAGCTGCCTTTACAGTAATTTTTAGAGAAATAAACCCTGCAACAGCAGAAAGTGTAGCACCTACTGCAAAAGCAATTCCGTTTGAAAATCCAATAAAATATCCAATTATTACAGCCAGCCCTATTGCAATAGGAATAATAATTTTCATTTCTCTTCTAAGAAATGCGGCTGCACCAACTCTTACAGCATCAGAAATTTCCATCATTTCTTTTGTTCCAGGACTTTGTTTAGAAACCCAGACAGCAAAACCAGCTGCCATGGCAAAAGAAGCGATAGCAGCCCCTATAGGCAGGAGCTCGTGTATTTCCATTTTATACCTGCATGCCAATTTCTGGGAAATATAAATCATTGAGAAAAATTTAAAAAATTTTATTTTCTTTTTTTGTATGGAGGAAAAGTTTTTCCTCGAAGTCCCTGTCTGACAAGTTTATTGAATCGTTTACCATGACTGAGATATGGAAATCTCATATGAATTAATTCGTGAACAAGAGTGCTCTCTAATGTTTTTTCATCAGATATTTTTCTGACATTAATGAAAATTAAGTTCTGTTGCAAATATGATACTCCGTAGTATTTGTATGCAGAGGTTCTTCTTCCTTCTGTAATTTTTCTTGGCATCTCCAATACTTCTCTAGTAGTAAGAAGAACGTTGGGTTCGGGAACAGAAAACCTTGTTGCATATATTCCAACTTTTTCTAAAATTTTTAATCTTAGATCTGGATCAAGCTTCACAAAATAGTGTTTTCAAAATATTGTTTATTTCCAAATGTCAAATCTTGCTCCAAAGTTTGTTTATTTTGATTCGTTTGAATTGGATTAATGGGGTCAGAGTTTTAGTAGTGTAATCATTAATCATACAGCCACCGTCTCATCATACCCCATTAATTCATAGAATTTAGTATTGTTTGGGCTTTATGTCTTATTTCCTCGTTTATGTGAACAATTACCAAGCCCTCATTAGGTTGTCCATACATTACTACAGAGTTTTCTGGAGCAAAAATACAAACAGGTATGACCAGAAGGTCTTCTTCTCCATTTATCATTATTCGAACAGGAGGTTTTGATTTGAATGCTTTTTTTATCTGGTCAATACTATTTTCAGTGATTTCTCCTGCAGGATTATCACAAGAGATGTTTGTAATAATTTGGGCGGAAGTAGGAGGCTCTCGTTTAGCTCTTTTTTCTTGTGCATCAACAATTTGTAATGATGGAACAATTCCAAAACTGAGCATCTTTTCTGTTGTAGCGTCTCCTACAGTAATTATGTAAGAATCATTAGAAATTTGTTTTAATACATTTTCTTTATTTGTGTCTTTTTCTAAAAGTAATGTTCCTAAGGGAATTTTTAGTTTATCACGGAGTTCTTCTGGTAGACGCACAACAATCGTAATAACTAGTTAGTAGATGGAGTAGCTTCTGCCTTCATCTCTTCTTGAAGTTTTGCTGCAAGAATACTACATTGTGCTGCAATGTTTTTAGCTGCAGTTCTAAATGCATTAGCACTTGGTGAATCAGGGGCAGTTATCATTACCGGTTTGCCTTTATCAGAACCTTCCATTATTCCAGAATTTAATGGAATTTCTCCAACAAATGGAATGTTGTACTTTTCACTAATTTTTTTGGCTCCACCTTCACCAAAAATGTAATGTTTATCATTGCAATTTGGACAAACATAAGAGCTCATGTTCTCTACTACACCAATTAAAGGAATGTTTAGTTTGTTAAACATACCAATTGCCTTAACTGCAATATTGGTTGCAACATCTTGCGGAGTAGTTACTACTAATATTCCTGTAATTGGAATTGTTTGTGCAAGTGTGAGAGGTATATCACCTGTTCCTGGTGGAAGATCTACAATAAGATAATCAAGATCACTCCAATTAGTATCAACCAAAAATTGTTTTAAAATTCCAGAAATGATTGGCCCTCTGTAAATTGCAGCTTGGTGTTCTTGTTCTGCAAAGAATCCGAATGATACAACTTTAAGTCCATGTGATTCTGCAGGTTGCAGTTTATTATCAGCTACTTCCATGTTAGCTTTGTCCATTCCTAACATCAAAGGAATACTAGGTCCGTAAACGTCTGGATCAAGCAATCCCACCTTAGCACCAGTTTGAGACAAAGCTAATGCTAAATTCAAAGCGACGGTTGATTTTCCAACTCCTCCTTTTCCACTTGCAACACCAATGATGTTCTTTACTGTGGCCATTGCAGTGTCTGCATCTAAAGATCGACCTTCCATGACTTTTGCAGTAACTTTCATGTCAAAGTTATTTATGCCATCCAAATCATCAATTGCTTTTCTAACATCTTCTTCAATTTCGACGTTGAAGGGACATGCAGGAGTTGTTAATTCTAGTGTAAATTTTAAGTTGCCAGAATCAAGTTCTAAATCTTTTATCATTCCCATTGAAACAATGTCTTTTTTTAGATCAGGATCAATTACTGTACTTAATTTCTCTAAGACTTGATCAACGCCAACCATTTACAAAAAAATAGGTTTTACAATATTTAAACATAAGTCAAGTAATTCTAAAAATTAAGAATAACTAAAACACACAAATTAATTAGGGAATCCTAATTCCTTGTATTAATTGTAATTTTGCAAAAGAAAATTAGAATCCGAAGTATTCGATGTGATTTTTCTTTAACAAAGACCCCATTGTAAGGTAATTTGAATTTGAAAGCAATTTGATACCATTTAGAAAAATCAACCTAAGATTCAAAAAAAATACCAGTATTTTCCATTGGAGTAAAAAATTAGAGAAAATTATCCAAAGATTCATAAATTCAAGTCCGTGAATGACTGCACACTTGTTTTCTATATCAACCCTAGGGGATGTAGTTCGAATACCTCCGAGCTTGTTTGGAACAGCTCTAAAAAAGGCTGCAATAAATATTCTAAAGTCAAAGTACGAAAGCATGATCAATGCGGATTTGGGTTACATCATTATGATAATGGATGCCAAAGTTGAATCTATGGGAAAGATGATTGCAGGAGATGGAGGAACATATCATAAAGTAGATTTTGATGCACTGACTTTTTTTCCTAAACTACAAGAAATTGTGCAAGGTGAACTTGTCGACATTACTGATTTTGGTGCATTTGTAAGAATCGGACCAACAGATGCGCTATTACACTTATCACAAGTAATGGATGATTATCTGAAAAGTGATGTACAAGCTGGAGTAATTCATGCAAATCAAAGTGGCAAAACCTTGAGAGTGGGTTCAACAATTCGTACTCGAATTACTGCTGTATCTTTAGGAAAAGCTGCATCGATGGGAAAGATAGGAATTACTTGCAGACAACCTTTCTTAGGTGCCGATGAATGGATAGCAGAAGAAATAAAGAAATCAAAAGGAGAAAAAACTGAAGAAAAAGTGGCAGAAAAAGCTAAAGAAAAACCTAAAGAAAAAGAAGCTAGTAAGCAAAAGAAAACAGTAGAAGTAAAGGAGAGATAATATGGTAAGAGAAATGGCATGTAGAAAATGCAAATTCGTTACTATAGGAAAGGTCTGTCCAATTTGCAAATCATCTGATCTTACTCCAGACTGGAGTGGAGTGGCGCTAATTGTTGATCCAGCTAATTCACATATAGCAAAAACTTTGGGCATTACTGAAAAAGGAAAATACGCATTAAAGGTAACGTAAGTTGGACTTTAGTCCAAAAAAAGAACTTGAAAGATTTCTAGCTGAAGATATAGGCAAAGGTGACATCTCAAGTAGGCTTTTGCCAACAAAAAAAATCAAAGCCAAAATTATCTCAAGACAAAATGGAATTGTGGCAGGAGTGCAATATGCAAAGGATATTTTCTGTATTAGAGGAAACAAGGTAAAAATCATTAAAAAAGATGGTATGACTATAAAACAAAATCAGACAATACTTGAGATAATAGGTTCGCCACAATCAATACTTTCTTGTGAGAGAACAGCTTTGAATTTGCTCTCAAGAATGAGTGGGATTGCAACACAAACTCATGACCTAGTAAAAAAAATCAAAGCGGTTAATACCAAAGTTAAGCTTTATTCAACAAGAAAAACTGCGCCAGGATTACGATTTTTTGATAAGGAAGCAGTTAAGATTGGTGGAGGAGAAAAACACCGGATGAGCCTTGATCAAATGGTAATGTTAAAGGATAATCATCTTGCCTTAAGTGGTTCGCTTTCAAGGTTAATTCTAAAAGCAAGAAAAAAATATAAAAAAATTGAAGTTGAAGTAGAAAACTCTAGTGATTCTCTTTTAGCAGCGGCTAGTGGGGCATCAATTATAATGTTAGATAACTTTACTCCAAAAGAAATTACTAAAACTATTTCGAGGTTAAAGAAAGCTGAACTTCGTAAACGTGTAAAACTTGAGGCGTCAGGAGGCATCACATCTAAAAATATTCAAGCATATGCAAGAACAGGAGTAGATATGATTTCTGTTGGAAAAATAACTAGTTCTGTAGATGGCATTGATCTTAGTTTAGAAGTTTTGTAGTTGCCAATAGTTCATATTTAATGAGAAATTCGAAAAAATATGATTAACACCATTGGTGGAAAGGTGGTAATGGTATCAAATCAAAAAACCGCACTCGATTTTTATGTCAACAAACTTGGATTTGAAAAAAGAGTGGATATGGAATTTGGAGAAATGCGTTGGCTTGAAGTTACACCCAAGGATTCCCAAAGTACTATTTCTTTAATGGAGCCTAATCCAAAAGTTATGCCGCCCCAAGCATTTGAAATGGCTAAAAAAGCAATAGGTACACCGACTGGAGTCTGGTTTTACACAAATGATATACAAGCCACATTTCGGGAACTCAAAGAAAAAGAGGTGGAGATATCAGAACCACAAAAACAAGATTGGGGTGGGGAAATGAGTAGCATTAAAGACCAAGACGGCAACGAATACCAACTGATTTCTGCTCCAAAATCCTAATTCTATTTTTATAAAAATAAGAAACTAACTAATGGAAAGCATTCTGTCTATAGCAAGACGTGCCTTGTCAGCTATTGGCTTTGGAACTTTGACTTCATACTTGTCTTCTATCAAAGATGAGTAGACTTTGTCTAAATTAATCATCTTCATGTACTGACATTCTGCCTTTTCTGAAGCTGGAATGAAGTTTTTTTCTGGATTTTGTTTTCTCATTCTGTACAAGATCCCAGTTTCTGTAGCTACAACAAACTGTTTTGCTTTAGAATTGTGTGCGTAATTCATCATGCCTTCAGTAGAGAGAATTTGAACTTGCCTGTTATTGTAGTCACCACTTGCAACATCATACAATACAGATGTAGTACAACCACATTCTGGATGAACCATAAATTCTGCATCAGATAATTGGTCAAGTTTTTTCTGAACGTCTTCTGATTTTATTCCAGCATGAACATGACATTCACCTGCCCAAATGTACATGTTTTTTCTTCCCGTCATTTTAGCAACATATGAGCCAAGGAACATATCTGGTAAGAATAGTATGTCTTTGTTTTCAGGAATTGCTTTTACAACATTTACTGCATTAGATGATGTACAACAATAATCAAGTTCAGATTTTATTTCGGCAGTGGTGTTAACGTATCCTACGGATATTGCACCTGGATGTTCTTTTTTCCATTTTTTCAAATCTTCTAAGGTAATAGAATCAGATAATGAACATCCAGCATCTAAATCAGGAATCAAAACTTTTTTGTTTGGACTAATTATGGCTGCTGTTTCTGCCATAAAGTGTACTCCACAAAATACGATTGTCTTGTTTTCAACTTTAGCTGCTTGTCTAGAAAGACCTAATGAATCACCAACAAAGTCAGCTACGTCTTGAACATCAGGTATTTGGTAATTATGTGCTAAAATAACTATGTCCTTTTCTTTTTTGAGCTTAAGAATCTCATCTTTGAGTTGAGTTCCTTGTAGTACTAACATGTCTCCTAGAAAATTTGATTTTTTTAGAATTTAAAGAATAAGATATTACCATAAAAATTCAAAAATGTTGCATCTTATGGCAAAACTTGCCAAATTATGTACCTATACTGATTTCATCAGAACAAATTTGTCTTAATTTTTCAATAGCCGACAGGATTGCGAGTCTACTTGTTTTAGGATTATTCTGATCAGGAATATTTTCCACTTTGATGAATAACTTTCCAAAGGAACCTATTGCTTCTATAGAATGTGTGTTTTTGTCTGTGTTAGGGTCAGCTACTATTCTGACATTAGTTTTTTGGCTTCCTAAACCTGTTAAGCTTAACAATGCTGCTACATTGATGTTTGCAGGAAATAATTTTACAGCCTTACTTGCATCTCCTTCAAAAATTGTTGTAGGTTGTTTTATTTCCTCCAAATTAACATCGGAGGTTTCAAAAAACTTTGCGCCTTTGAGAGACTGTGGATGCTTGGTTGTTACTAAAATAACTGATTCAAGTTCATCTTTAACTGATTTTATTGCATCTAGTCCAGCAATAGCGCCTGAAGGCAAATAGACTTTTTTCTTAAAATCTTTGCAAGCTTGTAAAATAACCTCAAGGATGGATTCATCTAATAATGCCCCAACACTCATTATCATGAGGTCTTTTTTGTTCTGAAGTATTGTTAAGGCATTATCCCGTACAGCTTCTTGAGAAGCAGCTTCTATAATTATTTCAATTGGGGCAGCAGCTAACAATCCAACATTTTCAGTGATTTCAGGTTTAGTCTGTAATCTTTCTACAAGTTTTTTAGAATTTTCCTTGGATTTATCATATACATGAGTAAGAGTAGCAGGAATTTTACCTCCATCTATTGCAATGGCTATTGAAGTGCCTATTGCTCCACAACCCAAAAGACCGATTCTTTTCAACCGATCGATTAAAGAAAATAATGATAATAAATGAATTGTAAGCTATGATTTTGTAAATCATATTTACAAGCCAAAGATTTTATCCACTCATACTAAAATCTCATATGCTCAATACTGTTTATATAGACGCCATTAGGAAACGCGAAAAAACTTTATCATTACTTAAAGGACCAATATTTGAACAAATTATTAAAAAAGCACGGGAAAATTGGGTTGAATACATTCCAAAAAAAGAACAGGTAATTACCGCTGGAATAGATAGTAGTTTTAACAGTACAAAATTTCAAGGAATGGAATTATGGGTTGTAACTGCAGTCTCAATAAAATCAAATGGTGATATTTTAGTTGATCTTCATGATCAAGGTTTAGGATTTCCAACTTTTGATTTGTCTTCCATTGCAAGTAAAATGGAAGTTGAAGCCTGTAAGTTAAGTGTTGACAAAGCAGATTTAGTATTGATGGACGGTTCTTTGTATTCGCAATTTATGACCAGACAGGCTGCTTTGGCATCCTCCATAATGAAAGTTATTTCAAAAAAAGATAATGTGATATTTATTTCAAAAACTTCAAACACAAAAATGCAGTTTGAAAATATAGGTTCTAGGGCAGGAGACATATTGTATTATAATCATGCAACAAGAAAATCTGGTTTCAGTAAAATAATAAGTGACAAAAAATATGGAAAAAATAAAATTATTTCTTCTGTGTTTGCTAGATTAAGTGAATCAATGCCTCTAATTAAATTAGAATTTTTAGGAGGGGGATACTCTGAAAGTGACATAAAATCTATTTTAAACAAACTTTACAAAAATAGTGTTTCAGGTTATCCTTATGCATTAAAGCTTGCTCACAATAAATGCAAAATATCTAATCATGATTTAGTCAAGTTGGTTAGTCTCTATGGATTAAAGTCGGAAACAGGTTCAAGGGAGGTTCTAAATTGACTATAGGGTTTGTAATTGGAGAATCAAAACCAACTTTGATTTCAGCTCAAACATCTAGGCCATTATCTGTTGGCGAATATGTAATTGTTGACTCAAGCGATGGAAAATTGTTGGGATTAGTAGAACGTTCTATTATTTCTAGCGCTGCTTTAGATGACGTTCACAACTATGATGAAGCATTAGAAAGTAAAGAAATTGCAGAGATTAACATTCGTGACAAAAGTTACACTACAAAAATTGGGATTTTGGGTTATTTAGAACAATTACAAAAAGGAACGTCAATTGTACCAGCTATTCCTCCATTACCTGGAACACCAATTTTAGAAGCAACAAAAGAAGATTTAGGAGTTATTTTTAATCCTAACCAGCCAGAATGGACAAAGGTTGGATCGTTACTTAGAAACCCTAAGATTGATTGTAAAATTAATCTTAACAAAATTATTTCCCGGCATCTTGCAATACTAGCAATGACGGGTATGGGAAAAAGCAATCTTGTTTCATTGCTGGCAAAACAAATTGGAAGCCTTGACGGAACTCTAATTATTTTTGATTATCATAATGATTACTTTGATCTAAATATTCCTAAGAACAACTTAATTGATGCAAAGATCAATCCCAGACTTTTAGATGCAAATACTCTTGCAGATGTTTTAGAAATAAGAGAAAATGCTGACATTCAACAACGAATTCTTCGTTTGGCATTTACTCCGGAAGTCAAGGAATCAAAAGAATTTTGGTCAGCGCTTGATGAACAAGTAGCTTTAGTTGGGGCCAACCCAGAACGTAAAGAAGATAGGCATTCGGCAGATAGAGTTCGTGATAAAATCGATGATGCCCGTCACAGATTTGCAGACATATTAGATCCTGATGTAATGGATCCAATTTCCCTCATTAAGGAAGGCAGAGTAAATATTCTCAATATAGCAGAACTTAGTGAAAAGCAAGCCAATGTTGCTTTGGCTTATTATTTACAAGAATTACTTAATGACAAAAAGATATCTACTTTAGCAAAAAATCCAAAATCAAAAACAAAAAGAAAACATCGGTTTACATCTCCAATTTTTGTCATGATAGAAGAGGCTCATGTATTCATCCCCAAAGGAGAAGAAACTCATGCTAAATACTGGGCCTCAAAAATTGCCAGAGAAGGTAGAAAATTCGGATTGGGTATTGGAATTGTTTCCCAAAGACCAAGAAGCATCGATTCTAATGTTCTAAGTCAAATGGGCTCACTTGCAATAATGAAGATAGTTCAAGAAGATGATCAACATCAGATTTCATCTGCTGCTGAGTCAATAAGTAAAGATCTAATTTCTCAATTAACATCTTTGAATGTAGGAGATGCCATTCTAATAGGACAGTGGGTGAATTTGCCTTCAATTGTACATATAGAAGAAGTAAAAGAAAAGGTGATTGGTTCTGATCAAAATGCAATAGGTGAATGGTCTATTAAGAACAAGCTTGAAAACGTAATTAAGGAATCAACGCAATCGCTTATCCAAAAAGACTTACTTTTAGATTGAAATGCTTTTTTCTCATATTTCTGATACTCATTTAGGATTAGTTCAATACGGTTCTGAGGAGAGGGAAAAAGATGTTTACGATGCATTTAGTCAAGCTATCGATATCTCAATAAAAGATCATGTAGATTTTGTAATTTTTGCAGGAGATATCTTTCATGTTCCCAATCCTAGTGGAAACGCAATTATGCATATGGCAAATGCATTAAAACTTTTGAAAAAAAATAAAATCGATTCATTTTTTATTCTTGGAGAACATGACATCAGTAGGATTCGTGCAACCCCTGTTCCTTATGTCTATCATAATCTAGAATTTTCAAGATATATTGGACAAGGAAATCCAATCACATACAAGAATTTACTCATTGTTGGTTTTGATAAAATTAGAAAAAACGAGATGAAATTTTTTGAAGATAAATTCAAAGAAGTTGATGATATTGCAAAAAATCACAATGGACATAGAATCCTTGTTATGCACCAAGGAATTACAGAAATTAACAAATTTGCTGGAGAAATGAATTCAAATGATCTTCCAAAAAATTTTTCTTATTATGCCATGGGACATCTACACGACAATTTTCTTAAAAAATTCAAACATCTTGGAGGCCCCCTTGCTTATCCAGGTTCCATTGAATTAACCACTAGTGAAGGAATTAAAGATACCAAAAAGGGATTTTTTGAAGTAGATATTTCATCTTCAGAAGCAAAACCTGAATGGATTGAGCTTGATATAAGACCGCAGCTTTCTGTTGAAACTACCTATGAGGGTTTAGAAAAAAAAGTTGATGAGATTTCAAAAAAAAAATTTCAATATCAAAAAAAACCAATCGTAGAATTTAGGATCAAAGGAAACAACATTGAAACAGATTTAGTCCAAGCACAGATTTTACGCTTAAGTTCTGATACTCTTCGTTGTTCTTGGAAGATTTACCAAAAGGAAGAAAAAGATTCTGTAGTTCTTTTAGAAAAACCTGCAAGAATTGATAATGAGTTATTCAAGCTAGCAGTTAGCACTTTAAAATCAGAAAAATTAGCCAGTTTTGCGGTAAAGGAGCTAATACCATTATTATCTATGAATGAAATTGAACAGGCAAGTAAGTTAGTTTTTGAAAATTTTGAACAATTCAAGAAGGAGAAAAAATGATTACTTCTGTTGAGCTAAGAGATTTTCTTTCACATTCTGATACTAAATTGGATTTTGAAGAAGGAGTAACTGTTTTTGTTGGTCCTAATGGAGCTGGAAAATCAAGTATAATGGACGCAATAACTTTTGCACTGTTTGGAAAACATACACGAAAATCTAACAAAGGATTAATTCGAAGAGGCACAAATCAAGGTTATTCAAAAATTAGGTTTTCAATTAGTGGAAATGATTTCGAAGCTATAAGAAAAATAGATACTAAAGGAAATCTTTCATCACAATTTTCAGAAAAAAAAGAGGGTAATTGGATTCCTATTGCAGCTGGAGAGCGCAAACAATTTGGAGAATCTATGACTAAAGAAATAGAAAAAAGAATAGGATTAGATTTTGAAAAATTAAAAATTGCGTCTTTTGTGCAGCAAGGAGAATTAAATTCGATCATCAAAGCTAAACCAAAAGAATTCAAAGAATTATTAAATTCAGTTATAGGTATTGATAAATTAGATTTTGCTTCAGGTTTAATGAAAATTATTCAAAAAAAATTCCGTGAGAAAATTCAATCGGATATAGGTTATGATGACACTCATATTACAATACTAAAAAATAATTTACAAAAAATTGAAAACGAATTTAGAGATGCAAAACCTCGCATGGAAACTCTTCTTAATAAGAAAAAAAAGTATGAAGCCGAATTATCAAAACTTAGAGATGAAATTGAATCGGAAAGTCCTAAAATTGACAAAATTAATCAATTAGAAACCAGAAAAACAGAACTAAAAAAATATGCTTTTGAAAAAATTCGTTCTATTAAAAAAGAAATTACAGAAAAAGAACGCAAAATAAATGACTGTGAAGGATGTTTTGATTTCCTTCAAAGAAAAGCATCTGTAGAGGATCATTTTAACAAAGTAGATTTGAATTTAGAAAAAACGAAAGAAAAAATTCAAGAGCTTACACTAAAGGTAGTCTCTCTCAAAGAACAACAATCTGTAACAGAAAAGCTCCAACTAAAAGATCATAGATGCCCAGTTTGTAATTCCAAAGTTGATCATCTAAATCCATTATTTCAAAAAGAACATCTAAAGAAAGAATTAGAAACAATAAGTAAAAAAATAATATTTCTAGAAAAAGAAAAAAATGATTTTAATGAAAAAAAAGTTGAATTTTCAGAAAAGCTCCAAAGGGTAAAAGAAGCTGAAACAACATTACGTGTACATTCGATACAAAATTTAGAAGAACTAATCAAAATAAAAAAAGAAATATCTAGACAAAAAAATGACATTGAAAAAATTCCTCTAACAATAAATGGTGGAGAGCTTATTGAAGTTGCCTCAATTGATTCTCATGCCAAAATATTGTACAATACAATTTTGGAACTTGAAAAACATACTAAAGGATTTGAACCAACTGCATTTTATGAATTAAAGAAAAAATTAGAACAAAAACAAAAAGAGCTTAGCATCATAGAACAACAATTTGGTGCTGTTATACAAAAAATCCAAAATGATGAGAGTGAAATTAAAAAAATTACTAAAGTTCTCAATGAATTAAAAATAGTTAAAGAATATCTATTTGAGCTTGAAAGAATTCAAGAAAATGTATTTCATCGAGATGGACCAGTCGCAACAAGCTTACGTTCTTGGGCTTTGAATACCATTTCGATAAAAACTTCAGATTATTTGGATATGTTAAATACAAAAATTCAGCGAATAGCATTATCTGAAAAAACTAGAGAAATATCAATTACATGTTTTTCTGGAAATTCAATTTTAGATTTAGAATCATTAAGCGGTGGAGAACAGGTAAGTGTCGCACTAGCATTAAGACTTGGTATGGCCCACTTGCTAGGTTCTTCAAACCTCAATTTTGTTATTTTGGATGAACCAACCACTCACCTTGATGAAGAACGTAGGAAGTCTCTTGTAATGGTATTATCACAATTATCCAATGTTCTTAATGCAAATTCTCCTATGCAATTTATAATAATTACACATGATTCAGAGATTTTTGAAAATTCTGCTGTTGAAAAAATTTACAAATTTGAAAGCACTTATCAAGGGACAAAAGTAACTCGACTCTAACCCCTCGTAAGTTTTGCAAATTTTTCGTTTTTGCTTAATTTTTGCACAAATTGCAGATTGGATATTGATTTTTAATACCTATATTATTGTAATTCAGATTTTCAGAACAAAATCAATTTTAAAAATCCTAAAATGGTCTATCTCGCGTCATATGACAATCACAATTGCAACCTTTGTGGCATCTCATTCGTTTACAATCAGAACAGATGTTTTTATTCCAAACAGGAGCAGTATTCATACTATATAATACAAAAAAGAGCAATATACACTTGATGAAAAGTTATCTTTTTAATGTATTTTAAAACAAAATTATCTTGTGACTGTCAAGATAGGAGAAAAAGCTCCCAATCTTAAAGTATCAAAGTGGGTTCAAGGATTACCTACAAATTTTGATCAAGAAAAAGACCACATTGTTCTTGTAGAAGTTTTTCAGGTAAATTGCCCAGGATGTTTTTTGTATGGAATTCCTGAAGCAATTGAAATCTACAACAAGTATCATTCTGAGGGGGTATCAGTTTTAGGAGTGGCTACTGCCTTTGAGGATTTTGATAAAAATACCCTCGAGAATTTACAATTACTTCTCAAAACAGGAGAAGTGATTGGAGATACCAAAGAAGGTCTAAGTCAAAATGGCAAACTTACAGATAGTAAGCTTCCTTACAAAATTCCATTTCCTGTTGGAATGGACTCCTTAAAAAAACAAACAGGAGAGATTGATGAATCTAAGATTAAAGATATAATTGATAGTCAAATTCCAAATTTTGATTCTCAGCCTGAAGATTACAAGAATCAAATAATTCAACGTGTAAAGGATCATCTTAAATCAAAAGAATTTTCAGCAGAAATCTTTGAAGAGTATTCACTACAAGGAACACCCTCAACAATACTAGTTGATAGAAAAGGAATTCTTCGCGATGTTTCCTTTGGGCAAAACGGAAAACTAGAACCTATGATAAAATCTCTTCTTAATGAATAAATGAAGGTTTTTTCAATTTTTTTACTAGTAACAAGCCAATCAAAGATGTAGCTAAAACAATAGGTGCAATATCTTTGAATTCTGGCAAATAAGTGGTTCCAATAATTTCGAGTTTGTGTTTGCCACTTCCTTCAAATTCAAAAGTGACAAATGAAATTCGTTTATTCATTAACACTTTTGGAAAAATTTCTTGTTCATTTAAAAAAAATGTAAAATTTCCGTTGATCAGGTTTATTGGAATTTGAATTTCGGCTAAATTATTTTCTAGACTGCTTGAAATGAATAGAGTAAGTTTTTTGTTTTTTTCGCTAAATTCCAAATCTAATACATCAAAATTTGCAGTGACATCAACGATAAAATCATAACCTCCTGTTTCAATAGTAAATTTTTCTTTTAGGCCTGTTCGTTCGGCTATTGGCTGGCCAAAGGCAGGGGTTACTACCATAAGCAGTATCAAAAATACCAAACATAATGTAAATTTCAATTTATGCTACGCTGGGTAAAACTCTTTTACGTAATTCTTTATCCTTTGAAATTCTTGGATGAGAGGGATCTGCTAAAATAACTTCAAACCAATAATGCATACCATCTTTGTACAAAAAGTAGGAACCTAGTAATTTCATATTTGGATGTTTTTCTAAAACTCTACGCTCTGCTACACCTTTCATGCTAACATCTGCCTTTATTCTAGTTACACCAAGATGTTTTGGTCTTCGTCCACTTCGAGGTCGCTTTCTTCTCATTCCACCGGTACCGACACGCATTCTTATTACTATAATTCCTTGTTTTGCTTTGTAACCTAAACGTCTAGCTCTTTGAATTCGACTTGGTTTGTCTATTCTTACAAGTGCATTTTGTTTTCGCCAAGATACTACACGTGACCTAATTTCTGGCGCATTAGTTCTCCAAATGTTTAACCAAATTTGTTCCTGAATTCTTGGCATATCGGCACTAGAAAATTCCCCTTAATATCTGCAACGAGCTGATTTTATTCCTCTTAACTAATACGTTCAATTTCGCAATATCATTTTGACTTTTGTTATGAAATGTTAATGAGTTTCAAAATTCCTCTTCAGGTAGTGATCCCTTAATTACATCATTAGGTTTAAGGCCTGCCAAACTTCAAGGAGGTATGGCTAATCTAATTCCTGACATCAAAGAAAGTTGTTCAAGATGTGGGAAAAAGGCACTAATTACAGATGCCGAAACAAGTGAGATTGTTTGTGGTGGTTGTGGCTTAGTATTATCTGAGCGTATAGAAAATTCTGGTCCTGAGAGGCGTTCATTTCCCGGTGACAGAATCAATAGAGAAAGGACTGGAGTTGGTACATCTTTAGCAATACATGATAAGGGTCTATCAACAGTAATCAATCCAACAAACAGAGATGCTACAGGAAAACCTCTATCAAGCTCTATGAAAAAGACTCTCAAACGTCTAAGAACATGGGATAGTAGAAGTCAAAATGAACCAATTGATAGAAACTTTAGACAAGCCTTCAATGAACTTTACAAACTCAAAGATAAACTCTCCCTCTCTGATCCAGTAGTGGAAAAAGCTGCATACATCTACAGAAAGGCTCTAGAAAAAAAATTGGTAAGAGGTAGATCAATATCTGGTATGATGGGTGCAGCATTATATGCTGCATGCCGTGAGGTCGAGACCCCAAGAACCCTCAAGGATATTGCCGATACAATGAATATCAAAAAAGGAGATCTTGCAGCATGTTACAGACTATTAGTAAAGGAATTAGACTTGAAGATTCCCGTCGTAGATTCAGTACAAAATGTGGCCAGAATTGCTAGCAAAATAGGACTATCGGAAAAAACAAAACGTTATGCAGTTGAAATTCTTAGAAAAGCTGAAGAGACTAAAATCTCAGCTGGAAAAAATCCTATGGCTTTGGCAGCAACTGCTTTGTATATTTCGTGTGTAAAAATGGGAGTGAGACATACACAAAGAGATTTTGCAGAAGCTGCTAACATAACTGAAGTAACCATTAGGAATAGGCACAAAGGACTTTTAGAATTGGTAAAAAACTAACATGCTTTTTTTTGAAAAATACAATAGTTATTATGTAACAGAATCTGGCCAAAATTAATGTCAGAAGAAAGAAAAATGTATCCTATGGTTTGCGCAGACTGTGGCAAAGACTCAACGGTACCTTTTGAACCAAAAACAGACAGGCCAGTATATTGTAGAGAATGTTTACCAAAACATCGCTCTGGTGGCCGAAGATTTTAAGCGAAATTTGTTTAAAGTAATTTAATTCAATTAGCTTATTTTTCTTTTTTATTCAAATTAACATTTGATACGAAATGTTTTCAGCCTAGAGCAGATTCCTCGAAAATTTCATTAGGGAGTGGTCAGTTAAAGGAGGAATTTCGTCTATCCAGTATCTGTAAGAGAAAACCTCAAGGGCTCCAGTTAACGCAAGCAACAAGGAAACCCAAGAAGAGTCGAGTTGTATCGAACTATAATACTAAAGTAATCTATGCCAAAAAAGTGTTACTTTGTTACTAATTCACCATATTGAACAGACACAGCAATTTATGGAATCGTACAGCAATTAATTATAGAGCAACATTGGCTCAAATAGTATGTAAGGACCTAGACGATTGTGAAGTAGTAAATTCTTCTAGTATTACAAAAATTATGATTCCCTTTGATAATTCTAAACATGCATCAAATGCTTTTGGTTTGGCATTGACTTTGGCTAAAAAATTTGGTGCATCAGTTACAATGGTCTCTGTGATTCAAGAAGATATTAGTAGAAGTTGGGTAGATGGAACCCCTGCACGCGAAAAGGGAATGAGTGGAAATAGTACAAATAGCATTAAAGAAAAGCTCAAAGCTTCGGAGGCTCAAGCTAAAAAATTTGGTATTCAATTTGATTCGGAAATGATTACATCTGCCGGGGTAGCTGATTCTTTAATTTCGTTCATTACTGCTAGGAAAATTGATTTTGTAATAATGGGAACAAGAGGAAATGGTATGGCAAAAGAAATGATGCTTGGTAGAGTATCAACTAGTGTTGCTCTAAATGCAAATTGTCCAGTTTTACTTGTAAAGTAAATTTTCTATAACTTACTCGTTGTTTGTTTTTTTTAAACGAATATCTAATCATATCATATAATCATGGTTTAGGATTTGTTGATTAGAAAACATATTGCTAGAAAGAAAAAGGGCATGGATGACAAAGATGAAGAAAGTTATCATATTACAATTCCTTTAGGAGATAGAGTTGTTGATGAAATAATTGACATTCCAGATAGATCAATTACTTTTAATAAAGAATTAATAAAAACTCCTGAAGAAGCATATAGAAAAGAAGCTATTGAAGTCAAAGATGATTTTCTTAACACTGCACAATACATTAAATTTGTAAATGCGCATTTAGCTGAAAAAAAATCCAAAATAAAAAAACTTAACGAAGCTATAGAGAGATTTGATAGAGAAGTTGCAGCATTAAAATCTGAACCACAAAAAACTAAGGAAGATTTGGATTTAATACATTACAAAAATATCAGACCAGAGGATGTAAAAAAAGTACTTACACTTCTAGATGCTGAAAGTAACGCTGCCAAAGCAAAATTAGATCATTTTAATGCTCAAGCTAAACTAGCACAAAAGCAATTGATGGAAAAAAATGAACAGATCAATGATGTTGAATCTGAACTTAAAGTAATTGAAAAAAAATTCTCATCTAAAGATTTGAAGGAGGAAAAAGAAGAGGGGTCAATTGAGAATATTCAAAAGGAATTGAATTCTGTAGATTCAAAGGATGATGCAGGAAAGATTTTTGGTGCAATAAATTCTTTAGCCGTTCTTTTGAATTCAAAAAATCAAGCAACACTTGATGAGCTAAATTCTGTCAAATCCGAATTTAATAAAATGAAGCAAGAATACGATAAAGCATTAAAAAAGCTTAAAGAAAAAAATGAATAAGATTTAGATTTAATCAGCTTTTTCTCTGCTTCCTCGGCTAATAATCCAAAGAATAAGTATTACAGCAAATGCAATTATGATAGCAGCAAAAATTCCCACCATAAACTGAGTTCCAAGAGATTTATCAGATAAAGAAACACCTGAGCTTGGAGCATCCAGTACACAAACACCATCTTCAAGATGGGTTCCTCGTCCACATGTCTCCTCCAACACACAAACACCGTCCTTTAACACAGTACCTGGCCCACATTGGCTTTTTGGTTGTGTTTTTGGTTCAGGTGCAGGTTCTGGTTTAGCTTCCGGTTCTGGTTCAGCTTCGGGTTCTGGTTCAGCTTCGGGTTCTGGTTCCTGTTCAGCTACAGGTTCTCCACCAAAGACCAAACCCACTAATTCAGTTCCAAAAATCTCAACTTCTTCAGTTCCTCCAGGAAGCTCAAAACTCAAAGTCCTACTAGTTGAAGTGCTTCCTATTTCATCAATATCAATAAAATCTCCATCAGCAATTATGAAAAACTCATCGTCTTCTCCCTCAAAGGTTGCATCAAAAAATTCTCTATCAAATGTTATTTCCAAAGCGCCTGAAGAACCCGAAACTTCGACGAGAAGAATAAGTTCAATTTCATCCAAATTTGGTTCAATGCTAATAATATTGACGCCGTCTGCATCATAATCAATATCATATGATGTGCCTTCAATATCTACTGAAATCGTGCCAGCTACTGCATAAGCGTAAATTGGTAATCCAATTATTGCCAAAAATATTGTAGCTGTGTATATAGATCTCAATCCTAGATAACGCCTCTTAGAATCTGTATTATCTTTTCTGCTATAACATTTGCAGCTAAGGACTGAGCTTCTTTTGTCTGGGCACCAATGTGAGGAGTCAAAATTACGTTGTCCAGGGTGGAAAGTTTTGTGTTTGTTGCAGGTTCGTTTTCAAAGACATCCAAAGCAGCCCCTCCCAAATTTCCATTTTTCAATGCTTCATAGAGTGCATCCTCATCGATCACACCTCCTCTTGAAGTGTTAATGATACTAGCAGTCTTTTTCATCAATGATAATTTTTTTGCATCAATCATGTGGTGTGTAGAATCTAACAAAGGAACATGTAAAGAAACATAGTCCGAACTTTGAAGGAGTGTGTCTAAATCTGTTTTCATTAATCCAACTTCTTTTGAAAATTCTTCATCAATTGGTATTACATCAAAACCAATAATGTTCATGTTGAGGCCTTTTGCCAATCTTCCAAGTCGTTTACCTATGTTTCCACATCCAATTAGTCCAAGATACTTTCCTTTAAGCTCAGTTCCTTTGAGTTCTTTTTTTAACCACTCCCCGTTTCGTATTCCACTATTGCCTCTTGGAATTTGTCTTGCAAGCGCAAACATTAAACCCAGAACAAGTTCTGCAACAGCAGTCATTGCTCCCTCAACTGCATTGATTACTCGAATGTTCTT
>JADNRU010000012.1 GCA_016276965.1 Nitrosopumilales archaeon
TCCGCCGTATCGAAGGCATTAATCCCTAACTCTAAAGCTTTGTTAATTATTTTTTTAGCAGTTTGTTCATTTACATCCCCATACGTTATTGAAATGTCATTGATGGTAGTTAATCCCCCGAGTTGCCAGCATCCTAGCCCTATCTCAGATACAGATAGGTTTGTTTTACCTAATTTTCTTCGCTTTAACATAATTATGGATTTTTCTAACTTCCTATCTAATTGTTTTCAAGACAAAATTATTGTAATGATATCAGGATTCCATTGTTTGGGAATTAAAGTTAACATTTGATATGAACTGTTAATGGGTTTTATAAAATGTTCACAGTTATTCCGTAAATTTTGGACATTTTGAAATATAAGAAAACCATAGAAAAGACAATGGATAATCCACTGAAAAAAACTTTGTCAATAAAGATAAAACGCTTAGATATGTTCCCAAATCACTTTTTTGGAATTGCCGAGATAGACGAAGACTACAAGATTAACATTCAAGGTCACGGGCGGGAAAAATTAATCAAACTACCAATAAAATTTAAAGATGAAAAAGCATTATTACGTCTAAGTGGAATTAATGGTTCCTATTTTGAGGATATTGTAACTTACAAAGGAAAATCAGAATGGATAGAAATAGATTCTGATAGAATTTTGTACTATTTAGCAGATCATCTAGACCAAATTGACACTATAGATGTTCTAAGTAGATTCTAAACTTTTTTTGTTTTCCTATAACAATAATCATCTAAATTATGAAAATCGTGAGTGATACGGCATGTTTTGAACCGTTTTCTTTCAACTAGAAGATAATAATCAATTATCTCATAGATTTTTTCCTTTACATCAAGACCGTATTCATTTGATATTCTCAAAAAGTCATGGTAGTCCTTCTCACTCATTTTTATAACAAGTTTTCGCAAGCGTAATTTCTAATTCCCAGAAATAAAACCGTATCCAGTTTTTGGATTTTTATGTAGTGTTAGGACATAATCAATCAGATCCATTATACTTGGGGGATTTTTGCAGAAGATATGGTTTTGTGTTATATTGACAAATGCAATACAGAAGCCTGCATTAAACTCATGATGTGTTATTTTTCTAGTAAATATTCAAAAAAGCCATTTTGTAAAACAATTATTCGAGCATGTGAGAACCATGCAAAAAGGTTGGCAAATAAAAATCTGGTGATAAAAATACAAATACTTGCATAAATTACAAAAATAGTTATTTTGTTATAATAATATCAGAAAATCTAGATATGAATCAATTCATAGGATTCACTAATCATTAAAATATCATATTTTGAAAGTGAAGTTGAAATGGTAAAAAAAGAACACCAAATGATTTGTCAAAAAATATCAAAAGTTAGCTCATACATTAGATTCGTTGGGGTAGTGAGTTCGGATGGAAAATTATTAGCGTACTATAGAAGACCGAATTTTAAACCATTACTTGATGCAAAAAAAACTCAATATCAATTCAAAAACTTAGCAATAAGCACGGGATTAGATGCTGCTTTTGATAAAAGCCTAGGAAAGGTGGAATTTGTATGGGAAGAAAGAAAAAAAGTTCAGATACTTTCTTTTGCAATTAAGAAAAATAGAGTTTGGGTTTCATTAGACAAAAAAGTTGTTCGCTCAGAAATTCTTCGAAGTATTGATGAATGCTTACCAATAGTAAAGTATTACTCATAAAGCCAGCACTTTGTCAATTTGTTTTATTCAAATTTGCTTTACAAGATAATGATTTTGCGAAATTGGAACGTAATTTTGAAAAAAAAAAGTAGGAGATTAACGTCTCCTTCTTCGTGAACTAGATCTTCGAGAAGATTTTCTTGCAGGCTTTCTGCGAGAAGTTCTTCGTCTTGAAGATCCTTTTGTTGATGCACTACGTCTACGTCTGGTTGTAGATTTTTTTCGTGCTGCAGCTTTTGCCGCTGCATTTCTTTTTCTTGTACGAGCTGCTTTTCTTGCTGCAGCTTGTCGTTTAGCTTTTGATGTAGCCATTGCGCTAATAGCTTTACAACACGTATAAAAACATGTTTAATCGTACAAAAATGCACAACATTACAGTGTTTTACAACATGTTTTACAACAAACAATAAAAAAAATTTTTGTAACATGTTTTTGTCTATCTAAAACATATTTTGTGCGTAGATTGTACAACATATTGTTAAATGTTAGTCGTAAATGTTGTTGTTTGTACGTAAAACAATTGTTAACGTGCATTAATTGTCCAATGTCACTGAATTTTTTTTTGTAATTGATTCATTTTGCAACATAACACACAAAATAATTGTATTTGGTTTGTAGTAACAGTCAAAAAATTGCTAGACATTTTTGTTAAAATCATCAAAAACGTCAAAAATTAAACAATAAGATGAAAGCTGGCCAGACTTACATATTATAATACATAAGGCTACATCAAAAGCCAGCTTTCAAAACATCATATACTATACTAATTTAAAAAAATTTCCTTCTTCCTAAAGGATTTATCCGTGGTTCGAAATTAATAGAAAAAATTCCTTGTTTGATTCTCCTTTCAATTCACGACTATTGCATTATAAACTACCCATACAAAAAATCCTCACTACTAAAATAATGCGAATTAAATCTTAGTTTGGATGCTGATGATGATTGGAAAAGCCGTCTGATTTTTGATGAAGATTATGAGTATTGAAGCATCCTCGGCTTTTCTTAAAGTAAAAAAATGAAATAGAGCTTCTTACTTTTATACCAACATGAAAGTCGCTGTACTTTTTTCAGGTGGTAAAGATAGTACCTATTCTATCTATAAAGCAAAAGAGGCTGGTCATCAAGTTGAATGCGTAGCGACAATTTTCCCACAATCTTATGAAAGTGAGCTATTACATTATCCCAATATTCACCTTACAAAATTACAAGCTGAGGCAATGAATTTACCTCAAATTTCCATTGAAGTAGATTCTACTAATCCTAATTCTGAGGAAAACACCTTAGAAGAAATCCTAAGTAGGGCAAAAGAAAATTTCAATGTTGAAGGGATAGTACATGGTGGTATACTAAGTGAATTTCAAAGAAAAAGATTTGAACAGGTTTCTAATAATTTAGGCATCACTTTGATTTCGCCATTATGGAAACAAAATCAAAAAGAATACATGGAAAATTTACTCAAACTAAAATTTCATTTTTTAATTATTAGCGCTACTTCTGGGGGTCTTGACGAATCATGGTTGGGGAAAAAAATTACTGATGATGACTTGGTGACCTTAGAAAATCTTTCAAAAAAACATGGTTTTAATCTAAGCTTTGAAGGAGGAGAGGCAGAAACTTTTGTAATTGATTGTCCACTATTCTCATATCCAATTAAAATTCAAAAATTTAAGAAAATATGGGATGGATATAGAGGAAGATTTGAAATAGAAGAAGCAAAATTAGATTATAGTGCTAGATGATCTTAAAACAAATTTAAGAGCAGCAATTAAAAAAATTGTAAACTCATCAGGAATCGATGAGGAACTAATAAAAGAATTATCCAAAGATGTCCAAAGAGCATTATTACAATCTGATGTTAATGTCAAATTAGTTTTTGAAATTACAAAAAATCTTGAAGAACGTTCTTTAAAAGAAACTCCTCCACCCGGTTTGTCTAGAAAAGATCATATCGTTAAGATTCTTTACGATGAACTCTCAAAATTACTTGGAAACGAAACCGAATTTTCTTTTAATGCAGGAAAAATAAACAAGGTTCTCATGTTAGGTATTCAAGGAAGTGGAAAAACTACAATTACTGCCAAACTTTCAAAATTTTTGTCAAAACAAGGTTACAAGGTAGGTGTAGTTGGAGCAGATACCTATAGACCCGGAGCATTGGTTCAGCTCCGCACAATGTGTGAAAAAGCAAATATCGAAGTTTACGGTGAGGAAAAAACCAAAGATTCTCCACAAATTGTAAAAAATGGCCTAAAACATTTTGAAAATTCTAATCTTGATATCATTTTAATCGATACTGCTGGACGCCATAAGGAAGAAAAAGATTTGTTAGATGAAATGAAGCAGATCGTCAAGGCAGCCAAACCTGATCTGTCTCTATTAGTAATTGATGGTACCATAGGTCAACAGTGTTTTTCACAAGCAGAAGCTTTTCACAAAATTGTACCTGTGGGAGGAATTGTAATCACAAAACTTGATAGCTCTGCAAAAGGAGGGGGGGCTATTGCAGCTTCAGCTGCCACTGGTGCCCAAATAATGTATGTAGGTACTGGTGAAAGGATTGATGATTTAGAAAAATTTTCTCCGACTAGATTTGTAGGACGACTTCTCGGAATGGGTGATATCCAAGCTCTTTTAGATCTTGCAAAAAGACTGGAAAGCGAAGCTGATGATGTACGTCTTAAACGTATATCCAGTGGGAAGATGAACATGGATGATTTCTATTATCAACTTGAAGAAGTAACTAAGGTTGGTTCACTAAAAGGATTTTTGGATAATATGCCTGGTCTTTCTGGAATGGTAAAAGAAGATCAACTTGATCAAGTAGAAGACAGAGTACAAAAATGGAGATACATTATTCAAAGTATGAACAAAGAAGAAAAGGCTAACCCTGATTTGTTGAATGCTTCAAGAATCAAAAGAATTGCACGTGGTTCTGGCTGGCCAGAACATGAAGTAAAAGAATTATTAAAAAATTACAAAAACTCAAAAAACATGATGAAAGCTTCAAAAGGAAGGCAAATGCAAGGCATGCTGCGAAGAATGGGATTAGGATAAGCCTAATAAAATATTTTTTTCCACCTACAATATGATGAAAAGTCAGCAAAAAATCAAGATTGTATCAAGTAAAGAAAATTTCATTAAAATTATTCCAATCGTAAGAAAAATTTCTGATGAATATGATCTTTGTGATTATTGTACAGGAAGACTATTTGCAAAAAAATTAGGTTTATCATCTAATAAACTTCTGGGAAAAAAAATCAGAGCGTTTTTAGAAAAAAAATTACCAAAAAACTGTTACATTTGCAAAAATATTCTTTCTAATCTAGATACATATTTGAAAAAAATGTTAGAAATTTCTCATGGATATGATTTTTCAACATTTGTTGTAGGAGCAATGTTAAAACCTTCAGTTACTGATAGAGACGATGTTATTCGTTCGAAATTTAAACTTCGGGGGATTGATAGCGTTAAAACCGACATAACTCAACAACTTGGAAAAAAATTTGCAAAAAAAAACAAAACTAACGTAGAACACATATCTCCTGATCTAACTTTTACTATTAACTTCAAAAAAGATTATTGCGAATTAAAAGCTCGATCCTTACTCCTTTTTGGTAGATATAATAAAACTATACGAGGATTTCCTCAAAAACAAACTCCATGTAATAATTGTGATGGTATAGGGTGTGTTTCCTGCAATTTTCATGGGATTTCGAATTTTAATAGTGTTGAAGGAAAAATTTCTAAAATTCTATACGATAAATTTGGCTGTACAAAAACAAAATTTACTTGGATAGGGGGAGAAGATAAATCTAGTCTAGTTTTAGGCAAAGGCCGACCCTTTTTTGTAAAGCTTCAAAACCCAAAAAAACGAAAAGTAAGATTAGTCAAGAAGTATCATTATGATGGAATTATAATTCATGATCTTAAGATCCTTGATCAAATTCCCAAACAAATTCCGAAATTCAGATCGAAGGTTAAACTTTCTGTAGTTGCTCAAAAAACCATTAATCCTAAAAACCTAAAACTTCTCAAAGGCTTGACTAAAATTCCTATACTGATATTAGAAAAAACAAACAAAGGAAACAAAAAATCCATTTATGAAATCAAATACAAGAAAAGTTCCACAAATTCATTTTTGTTATGGATGACCATTCAGGGAGGCATTTCCATCAAGCGCTTTATTGAAGGAAATAGTATCAAACCGAACCTTACTGAAATTCTTGAAAACAAATGTACCTGCAAACAATTTGACTTTAATGAAATTGATTTACTAAAATAATACTCTGCCAAAACATTTGATTTGAGGAATCTTTAGAGCAAGGGTTCACATTAGCCTGCCTACACTATTGAACCCTCGCTCCGGAATTGAAGGATATTTGTCTTTACAATTTTATTAAAAAAAGGCTTACTAAGAAATCGTCATACCTTTTTGAATCAAATTTGTGAAAGATTAACACTTTTTACACTCTAAAACTCGATTGGGTTCAATGGATCCACTAGTAAAAATCAGGGAAGCCCATCAAAAAGGAATTTTACCTGATAAGATATTTGATTTGGTCAAAAAAAGATTCCCTATTGTACTACAAGGAATAGATAGAATAGAAAAGGCATCAGGAATTAATTTTCCAATTGCTTATGTGGAACCCTCACTAGTAATTTCTTCTTCAAATTCTTACGATTACGGAATACTGTTTGCTAGAACAATCCCTCTAGTTCTCGAAAATCAACTTCAAGTTGTAATCCAAATTTCAGCTCCACTTGTTGCTTATGGACTAAAAGGTACTATACATGCTATACTTGCTCATGAATTTCTTCACTACTTGGAATTGATAAGGAAGGTATCAAAGATGGAAATCCTTTCAGATGAGATTTCAGGAAACCTATTTGAAAACATATATTCAGACAGTACTAGACTTTTTGAATCTAGAGCAGTCTTTAATGATAAAACTTTACTAGTGCACATTACAAAAAAATTTCCGGCAGGATTTAGAGATTATAAACTAGAAGACAAGGCAGTAAAGTTTTGGATGAAAAAAAATTTTCCAACGACGAATATTACGTTGGATACTAATATTATTAAAATTCCTGCTGAATCATTGGCTAAAACTAAGCTTGATCCTATTTTATTATCAAAAATAGATGAATTTGAACAAAAGAGTAGTAAGATTCGAAAGAAAAAATATCTTTAACTATTGTAAAAATTCAGTTAAACCGCACTTACCACAGGTACGTCTGTTTTTATGTTCAGACATGAAAACACCTTTGCCACAACGTGAACATATCTTATGTGTTCTTTCAACTTTGGGCCCATCTATTTTGTAATATTTGTAAACATTAGGACTAAAACCCTTTTTTCCAGCCATTGTTAGCTTTTCTCCTCAGCTGGTTTTGATTCCTTTTTCTCCTCAGCTGGTTTTGATTCCTTTTTCTCCTCAGCTGGTTTTGATTCCTTTTTCTCCTCAGCTGGTTTTTCCTTTGGGGCTTTTGCTTTCTCTAATCGTTTGAAAATTACGGGATTAACGTGCTCTTTTGCAAGCTTTTCGTCATCGTAAATATAAAAAGTACCAGTAATTGTCGGTCTACCCGTATGATTTACCATTTTTATTGGAATTACAATTTTTCCTTCAAGTTTGAAGTTCTTTGTAACCATGTCAACCGCCTCCATTTTTTTCAGTTTTCCTCCTAGTCCTTTGAAGGTACATGTGAGCTCTCTACGCGATAGAAATGAGTTATCTACATCCTTTACTGTCTCAATTAGGGACATGTACCAAAATCCTTTCTATAGTTCATATAAATTTAATTGAAATTAAAGAAGAAATTTAAGAAATTGAAATGATGACAACGTGTGGACCGTTTTATGCTTCATTTAAAAAATGATGGTTATCTTCCTAAAGATGCTTTAACTCTACTAGGAAATGCACGATATCTTTGTTTTGATATGGATGCTATAATAAGAGATGCTAGAGTTTCAAGCAAATATTTGGAATTTGATATTTCAATAAATAAACAAAACATTGATGAACTTGTAGAAAATTTATTGCAAATAGCTGAACTTGATCACATTAAAACAGTTATTGAAGAAAACAAAGATAAAGAAAATGCAATAAAAGAAGGAATTTTTTATTTCAACAATGAAAGATTTTGGGAATGTCATGAAGCATTAGAAGGTGTATGGAAAAAATGTTTTGAAGAAGAAAAAGTTCTTGTTCAAGGAATTATTCTAGTTGCAGCAGCTCTTGTTCATTATCAAAAAGACGAAGACAACATTTGCCTTTCTGTTTTAGGACGCGCATTAGAAAAACTTGAAAACGCTTCAGGAACTTATCATAACATAGACATTGATTCATTAAAAAACAAAGTTGAAAAAATTCGTGAATCTGGTAAAATTATTACATTTGCAATTTAATTAGTTTCAGAGCTGTATTGACTACTTGAGAACCTTCAATTAAACCAATGTTTCCTTTTTTTGCATCGGATTCTGTAACTCTTTTGGTATCGTCTTTTTTAATAGAGTCTCCTGATACTAGTAGCGGCACTGGATCGTCACTGTGACCTTTGTTAATACACGGAGTGGAATGATCGGCAGAAATTACAACTGAAACTTTACTTGTTTCAATATTATCAAGCAAAGTACCAAAGAACCTTCTATCTATCTCTTCAATATTTTTCATCTTACCTACGGCATCCCCATCATGACCAAATTCGTCGGGACCTTTTAGATGAACGTATATTGCATTTTGAGTATGCATTGCTTGAGAGGCAACTCGTGCCTTTTCTTCATAATCGGTTAAACCGCCTGC
Organism: Nitrosopumilales archaeon; assembly: GCA_016276965.1. Classification (GTDB taxonomy): domain Archaea; phylum Thermoproteota; class Nitrososphaeria; order Nitrososphaerales; family Nitrosopumilaceae; genus CSP1-1. Next base: position 8,494 of record JADNRU010000012.1, read on the forward strand.
ATTAAACGTCTTCATTTTTAGAACTTCGGAAATTCCCAACTCTACTGGCATATCAACTATACATGAAAAATTCATTGAATACAATTCATTTATGGGGGTGACTACCGGATACCTACTTCCTGCATCCCGTAAAAGAATACTGTTTAGAAGCTTTTTCCCATTTTCTTTTCTTTTTTTATTTACGTCACTGACCTTCATTATTTTAAGAGATTGTTCAGTAAATTCATTGACCAACTTTGCAGTTAGGCTAGAACTTTCTGAATCGTTTAAAGGAAGACATTTTTCAATTTTCATAAAATCTGTTACTGCTTTTGCTATTCCCATACCAGAAACTCGGGCATATGCTGGATCCGTATTGGTAATTTCTGATGACAATGATTTGCCTTTACATCTTATTCTTACAGTCACTCTATGCCCTATGGTAGGAGCAACTACAACTGATGTATTGAGGATTGAAAATTTTGAATTCCGTTCAATTTCTTTTGCGATGGCATGTGCATCCTCTCTTTCAATTCTTCTCCCAGCCCTTCTGTCAATAATTACTCCATCATCATTTAAGGTAGCAAAGTTTCCTCTTAAAGCTAAATCCCCATCTTTGAAATCAGTACCAACCCCAATTGCTTCAATTACTCCTCTTCCCACATAATTTGCATGCTGGAATTTGTAACCAAGCATATTGAAGACGGCAATATCTGACTCCGGTGCAATTCCTTTGCCTACCGAAATTACCTCGCCCATGGCTCCATTTTTTGCCAACGTATCAAGATTAGGAGTTACTGCTGAATCTAAGGGAGTTTTTCCTTTAAGATCAGGATGTGGCAAGTCACCTACCCCATCTAATAACACATAAACCATATGAACATCAGAATTTTCCGTAATTACAATCAGCCCATTTTTTCAAAATTGATATGTACACTTTAAAATTTTGCAATCTCTCATGTGATCTTACCTTCTTATCGATCCATAGAAAGGTTTTAACTCGGACATTTTTTCACTATTGGATATGGGGGGGATGCGAAAAGATTATGTTCTTGAGAAATACATGATTATTTCGCCACATAATGGTACTAACTTAAAGAGCAAAAAATCTCCATACGCTCCTGGAAATGAATCTCTTACAAATCCTTCTATTTTATCACTAGTAGCAAAAGATGGAATGCTACAAAGGCTTCAAGACAGTGAAGATAATTATGTTAAAAATTGGTCAATTAGAGTTTTTGAGAGCAAAAACCCTGCAGTATCCATAAAGGCTGCTAACACCTACAGCGACAAACCTCATTACAGTGAACCCGCTTATGGCTATCATTATATTGTGGTCGCATCGCCAAAACCAACTGATACCTTTTCAACAATTGATACAGAACAATGGTCAAATATTCTAGTAGTAATTCAAGATAGGCTCAGATGGCTGTATACTCAAAAAGGCGTAACATATGTTTCAATTTATGCCAATCATGGCAAAGAAGCAGGTGGTGATACCCTTCATCCTCATCTTCATATTGTAACATTTTCTACTATTCCTCCAGTGATAGAAGCAGAAGCTGAAGCATCACACAAAATCCTAAATGAAAAAGGAGTTTGTGCATTATGCCAGACTGTGACTGCTGAAACTGGAGGCCCACGGCAAATTTTACAAACCGAAGGATTCATAGCCTTTTGTCCTTGGGCTCCTTCATACCCTTATGAATTTTGGATCTGTCCCAAAAAGCACACCACTAGTTTCTCAAAAATAACTCAAAAGGAAATTAATGACTTGTCACTTATCTTACGAGCTACCTTAGGCGGCTTAACAAATGGCATCAAAAATGTATCATTTAATTTTGTATTTCATTTGTCTCCTGAAAAGAAAAATAGCAGACAAATACATTGGCATATTGAAGTATACCCAATTACTGATGCTTGGTCTGGCTTAGAACGAGGCTACGGAATTTTTCTGAACAAAATATCTCCTGAAAAAGCAGCAGAAAAACTAGGTGCTTCTTGCAGGAAATCATTGGCAAACCTTGTTGGCATCGTGTAAAAATTTTGTATAGTTTATTTATCTACAACTAAGCTACAAATTGTATGGCAATTGAAAAATACATAGCAGTTGCAAGCCTAGGACTATTTGTCATGTTTGTTGGAGAAATCTTGACGCTATATGACTTCATGATTGATCCTCCAAGAGAAGTTCAACCTACACCAAAAATTTTACAATTTATTTCAATTAGTGTAGCTCCTGCTATGATCTTAGCTGGAGTATCTTTCATAATGGCAAAAAGATACGGTTCAAAACCAGTTAGTACAATGATTATTGCAGGAGGCGCAATCATGTTTGTTGGCATGGTCATTGCAAATACACTAGTTGAAGACATTGACGAGCGTTATCTTGTTTTTGCTGTAACAATTACTCCGCCTCTATTCATGGGAGTATCTATCCCAGTTATGATTACTGGCGGATTGTTATTTAAGATAAAAAAGAAAAGACCAAAAAAAGAATACTTCTAAACGTGATCAAACCTCATACAGTTTGAATGTTTTTTAAATCCAATTTTTTCATAAAAAGGTTTTACATCATCGTTGCTATCCAAAATTGTTTTGTAACAATCATTTTTCTTCGCGTAATCTAATAGAGAACGAATTAACTTTTCACCAATTCCTTTACCTTGATATTCTTTTGTTACAACTACATCCTCAATGTGCGCAACCTTCCCACCATTGTGGATAAATTTTGGTTCTATCAACATGGTTGTAGACCCAACAATTTTGTCATCTAATATTGCGACAAAAATTACATGACTGGGATTTGATTTGATTTTTTTTAAAATTTCATTTGCTTTTTCTTTACCTAAATCACTTGCTTTTTTTAAAGTATCAAGTGATTCTAAAAAACCATTAAAAAGATCATCTTCTTGCAATTCTCGGATTATTACATCAACCATTTTCTACATCAGATATTGCCCAATTTTTCAAGAAAGTGTTGAGATGCTTTTTTGTATGAAGTTTTGTCCCCTATATCGATAAATCCCTTTTTGGTAAGGAAGCTATTTACTGCTTTTTTCCTTGAAATTGCCTTTTTAATTACATCATCCATCCCATAAGGCCTGTTTTTAGGAATAAGTGCAAAAACCTGAGGTTCCATTACATAACAGCCTATGTTGATATTAGACGTAATCTCTGGCTTCTCATTCCATCCTATGACTTTGCCATTTTTTGTAGTCTCTATTACTCCATAATTTAATTTGGTTTTGTATTCGTAAAGACTCATTGTGATAAACGATCTTTTTTTCTTATGTTGATTAATCATATTTCTTAAACTAAATCCAAAAATAGAATCCCCATAAACACAAACAAATGAATCATCGATGAATTCCTCTGCTGTTTTAAGCTGTCCAGCTGTGGCAAGGGGTTTGTGTGAAACTGCATACTCTATATTTACCCCAAATCTTTGACCATCTTCAAAGTAGTCTTCAATGGTTTTTCTTAGATAACTTACACATAAGACAACAGAGTCAATTCTATTTTTCCTTAACCAATCAATTAGATGTTCGAGTAATGGTTTTTCTCCTAATGGAAGCATAGGCTTTGGAAGAAACGTGGTGTATGGTTGAAGTCTTGTTCCTAATCCACCAGCAAGTATTACTGCTTTCACAAGTTTGTATTTAAAATGATGACTATTAATGTTGAGGTATAGTTTTCTAGAACACTACAATCAAACTTGACTTACAAAATGCTAGAAACCTTTTTGATTACATCTTTAGGATTTTTTCCAAAAATCAAAATCATGGGTTCCTTTCCTAGATCTCCAGTGTGATAAACAATATCTGGAGCTCTTTTTGAATTTTTAATTGCATTTTTTATTCCCCAAGAAATAGAAGAGTTTTCTTTATTTTTTATATTAATTGGTTCTTCAACTCTATTATAGCTTTGAACAATGAAACCTTTTTTCTTAAATTTACTAATTAATTTTTGATCATACTTCAAATTAATTGCAGAATTGATAGATGGAAACTTTTTACTCATCTCTAATAAAGCATTTCCAACATGTTTTGAACCACCATATTCTAAATTTCCTGCAACGATTACATCTTTTCCGGCTTTAACAATTCTTCCACTTACTCCAAGAATATCTCTCATAGATTTTGGATGACTCTTTGAATACACAAAATTTGTTTGGACTTCTGGAATAATTGAATAAAAATTTTTTAGATTTACCAGATTATTTATCGCATTATAGAGAATTTTTTTATTTTCATCTGATTTTTCAGAAATTCGAGTTATAGGAATTCCCTTACCAATTTTTTTAGCATTTTTGATTGATTTGTAGGTATAATTTTTGGCAAATTTTACTGCATCTTTGAGATTTTTTCCTTGGGCAATTGAAAATGTCAGTGATGAGGAAAAAGTACAACCACTTCCATGATTTGCGGGGGATAATTTGTTGCCAGAAATAAAATAAAATTTTGAATCCTCTAAAACAAAATCGGCGATCTTATTTTTTTGTAATTGGTATCCTGTAATTATTACATTTTTTGGGCCCATTTTTTGAATACTAGTTGCACATTTGTTCAAATCTTTTTTTGTTTTGATACGAATTCCGGTTAATTTTTCAGCTTCAAAAACATTAGGAGTAATCACATATGCTAATGGTATAAGAAATTTTTTTAAATCTGCAAATGCTTTTTTTTCTAACAGCATTCCGCCTGTTGTAGATTTGATGACAGGATCGATTACAATAGGGATATTTAATCCGCTTAATCTTGAACTAATTACTCGAATTATAGAAGAATTGTAAACCATTCCAATCTTTATTGCACTAATTTTAAAATCTGAAAAAATAGAATCAATCTGGTTTTTTACCATTTTTGATGAAACTGGTTCAGTTTTATCGAATTTTGTTGTATTTTGACTTGTGATTGATGTTAAAACTGTAAGCCCATATGCCCCTAACGAAGAAAAAGTTTTGATATCACTTTGAATTCCAGCTCCAGAAGATGGATCTGAACCAGCAATAGAAAGTACGTTCATTTTTGTCTACAAAGACTATTGTTTAAATCCAGTAAAAATGTACACAGTATATTGGGCACACAAATGGGCGCAGCACGAAGGGGTATTGCTACAGATGAGATGAAACTTGTTGCAAAAGATGAGGATGTAACACTTGATTGGTTAATACCAAAAGTTGCAAAAGGCTCTATCATTATTCCAAGCAATAACGTAAGACCTCAAAAAATTCATAACGTTGGCATTGGAAAAGGTCTTAAAACCAAAGTCAACGTTAACATCGGAACTTCTACTTTAAAGGTTGATTTGCCAGAAGAAATTGAAAAAGCCAAAGTTGCAGTAAAATATCACGCAGATACTATAATGGATCTTAGTGATGGAGGCGACGTAGGCGAGATAAGGCGTACCTTGTTAAATGCGGCTCCAATCGCCTTTGGTACAGTTCCAATATATGAGGCCTATAATTTTGGAGTTGAAAAACACAAAAATCCACTTGACTTGACCGAAGATGATTTTCTAAACGCATTTGAAAATAATGCCAAAGATGGTGTAGATTATACTACAATTCATTCGGGTATAACCAAAGAAATTGCCAAAAGGATTCTAAAAGTCGAAAGATATGGAGGAATAGTTAGCAAAGGTGGTACTATTACTGCAGCATGGATGCTAAAATACGATAAAGAAAATCCATACTTTTCACATTATGACTATCTAATTGAAATCGCCAGAAAATATGATGTGACTTTTAGTCTTGGTGATGCTTTAAGACCAGGCTCAATTTTAGACTCACATGACGAACTTCAAATTCAAGAAATGATCAATGTTGCGCGTCTAACTAAACAAGCTCATGAAAAAGACGTTCAAGTAATGGTAGAAGGACCAGGGCATGTTCCATTAAACGAAGTTGCAACAAATGTTAGATTAGCAAAATCATTAATCGGCGATGTCCCATATTATGTATTAGGACCATTAGTGACTGATGTGGCATCTGGCCATGACCACATTGCAAGTGCTATAGGTGCTGCAGTTTCTGCAAGTGAAGGTGTAGACTTGTTATGCTATTTGACTCCATCAGAACATTTGGCTCTTCCTAATGCTCAAGAAGTCAAAGCTGGACTAATTGCATATAGGATTGCAGCACATGCAGGTGACTTGGTAAAGCTTAGAGATAAAGCCATTAAATGGGATATGAAAATGACTGAAGCAAGAAGAACTCTTGATTGGGAAAAACAATTAGCATTATCAATTGATCCCGAAGAAGCAGCACGAATTCATAGCAGAACAGGTCAAAGACCTGGCAACAAGGTACCTTGTACAATGTGTGGTGGCGCATGTGTATATTTGATGTTGCCTCAACAACGCAAGTATGAAAAAAATGAAAACTTACAGCAAATTGGATAGAACTTTTTCTAAACTCGGAACAATTTCATATTTTGATATTTCTTCTGCATTAATCCACTTGTAATCAGAATTTTCCCAGTTTAATTTGATTTTTGGTTTGTCTGCTTCAAACAAAAAAGGGTAAATTTCCCATTCGTGATTTTCATATTGTGGAGATGAAATTTTCATCTCTTTAGCTTGTTTTAGAAGTTTTATTTGGTTGTTTTTTAGTCCCAATTCTTCAAAAATTTCAATTTTTGCACGCGAAAGAGGTGGTTCATTTTTTTCAATAATACCACTAATTCCTGCCCAAAGACCTTTCATGCTTTTGACCTTGTTACTTCTTTTTAGAAGAAGGATTTTTTCGTTACTAGTAAGAAAACAGGTTACTATTTTTGTAGAGCGTGTCAAGGTTTTTTTTCAATAGAATTTACCATGATTGTTAGTTTTTTGTGGGCATTCTCCAAATCAGAAGTTTTTGCTAATCTCTCTTGGCTAGATTTGATATAATCAATCACTTCTTCAGATTTGCCTTCTTGAACTGAAGTAAGCAATCTTCCAAAATCTCTCCAGAACTCTTCTGCAAACCTTCTAATTTCTGGATTTGAAATTATCGTTTCAATTAATTCTGGGGATTCGGTCATTATACTTTCTGTGAGAATTTTTTGAGCCTTGAAGGTTGTTCCAGACATTTTTTCAGTAAGTGTAATTTTATCATCTTTTGCAAGTATGTTTGCAAACACCACGTTAATTAGATGTGTTAAGCCTAAAATAACTGCAATTTTTTTGTCATGCTCGATAACATCGATCGTTACAAAGTTTGCTCCAGGAAAAAGTGATTTTGCTACAGACAGCTCTTTTTTTGCATCTTTAATTGGAATTGAAATAATATGTTGACCTATAATCTTCTTGGTACCTGGACCAAACATTGGATGTATGCACAAGGGATTAACTTTTGCTGGCATTTTTGATAATGAAGCTGCAGTTTTTGATTTTTGTGAGGAAATTTCAATTAGATAAGACTCTCTTTTCATTTCTTTAGCTATTAAACGAATAATTTCTGGGGTTCGTCTAGTTGGTGTACATAACATTACATAATCAGCTTTGAGTATCGCACCAACAAGAGATTCAGCCTTTATTACCGCCTTGTCTTTAATTTCATTTTCAATATCATATCCAATTACTTGATATCCATTGGCTAGAAAAAATTTTACAAACCATGTTCCCATTTTTCCTCCAGCACCAAGAATGGAGATACTTTTTTTCATTTTGTTCCATTTAGAACATTATCAAGTATGTCCATTCCATCCGTTAGTTTCTTTTCATCTTGACATGCTGAAATTCTGATGAAATCTTTGTAGTCCCCAAATCCTTCACCTGGGGCTACTGCAAGACCATAATCGAGAAGTTTATTTGAAAACTCTGTTCCATCAAAACTTTCATTTTTTATTTTGGCAAAAATGTACATCGCTCCATCTGGCTCGATAAAATCAAGACCAATTTCCTTTGCTTTTTTAATCACAACATCTAGCTTGGATTTTACATTATTAGAATTGTCGGTTGTATCTGCTTGTAGGGCTTGAAGGGCAACATATTGTATTGGTTCTGATACATTTGTGAGGCAAATGGCTTGAAGTTTTGCCATTTTATCTATTATTTGCGAATCTGACACCGCGTAACCAATTCTGAATCCTGTCATAGAGTGAGATTTCGAAAAAGACTGAGTTACAATGCTTTTTTTGTAATTGTATGATAGAACACTTTTCCATCCACCATATGAGTATTGAGCATAAATCTCATCGCTTAAAACGTAAAGGTCATTTTTCATTGCAATATCCATTATATCATCTAGAAGCTTTTGTGGGAGAACTTTTCCAGTTGGATTGTTTGGATAATTAAGAACAATCATTTTTGTGTTAGAGTTTATCGCACCTTCAATTTGTTTTATTGATGGTTCCCAATTATTTTCTAAAGTTGTTTTTATTGTTCGTACCTTGATTCCAGCAGTTGCTGCACAATCCTTGTATGCAGGCCAAGCTGGCTCTAATACAATTATTTCATCTCCAGGATTTACAAGAGTTGTTATAGCCAAGAAAACTGCAAATCTAGCACCCGGACAAACGATGATGTCATCCTGTTTTACATAGATTTCGTATTGTTCACTTGTTTTTTTTGCAAGAGCTTCACGAAACTTTGGCATTCCTTTCGCATGACCATATTTTATAAAACCCTTATCGTAAACTTCTTCTAGTGCTTTTTTTACAATTGTTGGTGGAAGAAAATCTGGTTCTCCTACTTCCATATGTATGATTTTTTTACCTTGTTCTTCAAGGGATTTTGCTTTAAGAAATATAGAAAGATGAGTTTGTTTTTTTGTTGATTGTATCTTAACTGATTCATCTAACAAGAAATTTAGAAACCTAGCACCTGTTTTTTCTTCTATTCCAATATCTTTACACAATGAAAGAACTTTTTTCCTTAGGCTTTCTTCACGTGTTTCATCTGTAATGCTCAGTCCCAGATCTTTTTTTATGGCTCCAATTTCTTTTGAAATTTCAATTCTGTTTTTCAATAACTTTATCATTTCAAGGGTGATTGCATCAATCTTGTTACGAAGTTCTTCTATATCTGACATAGTGACTATAGAACAGGTTTAATGAAACCGCCTTGTAAAGCATGATCCGCTATCACAAGGCAAACAAGAGAATCTACTACTGGTGGGGCACGTGGTACCACACAAGGATCATGTCTTCCTTCGATACTCAAGGTCGTTGCTTTTTTTGTCTTAATATCGATAGTACTTTGTTTTTTTGCTATAGAAGAGGCAGGCTTGAAGGCAACTCGTAAAACAATTGGCATTCCAGTTGAAAGTCCACCCAAAATTCCACCTGAATTATTGGTCTTCGTTACTACTTTTCCTCTATTCATTACGTAAAGGTCATTATTTTGGGAACCAGTGGTTTCAGAACCTGCAAAACCCGAACCAAATTCCACACCCTTTACTGCTGGAATAGAGTATAGCGCCTTGCCAAGATCTGATTCTAACGAGCTAAAAATTGGCTCGCCTAAACCCACTGGCAAATTATTTGTAACTGATTCGATTATTCCTCCTAAGGAATCTCCTTTTTTTCTTGCGTTTAGTATTGCTAGTTTCATTTTATTTGCAACTCGCTTGTCAGGACATCTAACTTCATTAGAATAAATTAACTTCATAATTTTTTGTGATGCTTGGTTCTTCATCTTTATTTTTCCAATTTGTAAAGTGTAAGAATTCGTTTCAATTCCTAAGGTTTCTTTTAGCAACTTTCTTGCAATTGCGCCACCCATTACATGCGTTGCAGTTAATCTACCTGAGAATCTTCCACCTCCACGATAATCATTGAATTTTTTGTATTTTACTAATGCCGGATAATCTGAATGTCCTGGTCTCATCTTTGTCCTAAGGCTTTCATATGCACGTGCATCATGATCCTTATTCCAAATAATCATTGCAATGGGAGCTCCTGTAGTGTGACCTCTGAATACTCCTGAAAGAATCTCTACTTGATCTTCTTCCTTTCTTTGTGTAGAAACAAGAGATTGTCCAGGCCGTCGGTAGTTTAGCATCTTTTGGATGTCTTTTTCTTCAAGTCTTAAACCCGCAGGACAACCATCTAGTACTGCTCCTACACATTTTCCATGACTTTCACCAAAACTTGTAAGTACTAACCTTTGACCTATAGAACTTCCAGGCAATATTTTTAGTACACTTTTTGATGCTTATAATCCTTATACAGTAGATTTTATCTTTCCACCGACTTGATTCATATCTGAAATAAAATTGGGATAGGAAATCTTAACTGATTCTGGATTTGACACCACGCAATCTCCAATATACATACCAGCAATACAAAATGCCATAAACAACCTATGATCATTTTCCGAATTCAAATTTGCACCTAAAGGTTTGTCAGGAGCATCTAAAATGAGACCGTCTTCTTTTTCTTTTACTTTAATTCCTAACTTTTTTAATTCCCTTGCAAGAACAGCAATTCTATCTGTTTCTTTGTACCGTGCATGCTTGACATTGAAAAGCTCAATGGGCTTTGAAGTTTTAAGAGAAAGAATTGCTAAAGGAGGTAGAAGATCTGGCGTATCATGTAGATCAAATTTTCCTCCTTCAAGTCTTTCTGGTGATTTGACGGAAATTGAATTTTCACTCATAGAAACCTCTGCCCCTAAAATTTCTAAAATATCGATTATTTTCTCATCACCTTGAGGTAAATCCCCTAAAGTCATTTCAATCTCTAATTCATCTCCAAGTAAAACGGATGCTGAAAGTAACAGAGCAAGACTAGAAAAATCTGAAGGAATAGTTAATGTAGTTGGTTTGTATTTTTGAGGTGAAATTATATATTTTTTGTAAGGTGTTACATCTTCAACTTTAACTCGGAACTTTTTCATTGTTGTAATAGTTGCATCAAGATACGGTTTTGAGACAAGATCGCCCTCAATGTTTAAAGTTAGCCCATTTTCAATTCTAGGCGCAATTATCAAAAGGGCCGTAATGAATTGACTTGAAACATCACCAGTAACAGTTACTTCTCCACCATTTACCTTTCCTGTCACTGTTACAGGAGGTTTTCCATCTGTTGAAGAACATTTGGCTCCAAGAGATTCTAGGGCATCTAGTAATGGTTGCATGGGTCTTTGTTGTAAACTTTCATCACCTGAAAGAACTGTTTTGGCATTAGAAAGTGATGCAATTGCTGTTGCAATTCTGATGGTTGTACCGGAATTTGCAGCATCTATTATCGTGTCTTCAGGTTTGAATTCTTTAATTCCTTTAATAGTTACACTTTTTTCATTTTCTTGAATTTGTGCACCAAAACTTTTGCATGCCTCTATTGAAGCATTTGTATCACTAGCACGTAGTACGTTTTTGATTATACTTTCTCCCTGAGCTAGCGATGCAATAAGAAGTGCTCTATGAGTATAGCTTTTGTTTGGAGGACAAGTCAATTTCCCAGAAATTCTTGATTTTTTTATTTCACAACTCATAAACTTCTGCCTTTTTGTTATTAATTTCTGAAAGAATTGTTCTTCCCTCGAGGGATGAAAAAACTTTCTTAATATTTGATATATTTTTTCTTTTTACAACGGCTGCTATAGAAGGTCCATTCCCTGAGATTGAAGCTCCTAAAGCTCCTATTTCAATTAACTTTGTAATGATTTTAGGATCTGAATTCAATATTGAAGAGGTTGCAAGTCCGTTAAGTGTCATAGCATTCCAATAATCAGAATTTTTGGCAAAATCCCAGGCTTGTTCAAAAACAGTTTTCAAATTTTTTAGATTCTTTACCTTTCCTCGCTTTCGTGATCTTGGAATAAAAATCACCACTGCTAGATTTTGAGGACCCCTTTCAAATTTTATTATCTTTCTATTGTAATTATCAGTTACAGCAAAACCGCCAAAATAGCATCCGCATGCATCATCATAAGCGCCAGTAATGCTTACTTTAGTCTCTATTGATGCTTCTATCCCTGCAAGTAATATTTGAGAATCATTCCATTTTGGCCTGAAAAGTTTAGCACAAACCATTGCCACTGCAGTTGAGATTACACTTGAGCTTTTCAATCCATATCCAGTGGGAATTTCAGTGTGTAATGAAATTTCAAATTTGGTTTTTTCTCTATCTTTTTTTGGAACAGTTTTTTCAATAACTTTGTTAATCAGTCGGGAACTTATGGCATGATTTTTAGTTTTTAAAAAAATACCTGTTCCAGGAGATGTTTTAAGAATTGTTTCTGTTTTTAACGAAATTCCTAAAGCAGCTCCTTTTCCAGTTGCAATTGCATTAACGATAGATATTGCACCATGCAATTTTGCTTTTGCAGTTGCCATTAAACTCCCCCAAGTAAAGCTTTTTTCATTGTTTCATATGGGACATCTATACCATGCCATATCTTAAAAGCACGTGCTGCTTGAGAAAGTAACATTTCGTATCCATAAATTATTGTAGCTCCATTTTTTTTAGATTGTTTGATTAGTTCTGTATTCATTGGCATATACACAATATCATACACAACTGATTTTTCATTGATACTTTTAGTGGAAATAGGTGCAGGTTCATTTTTTAACCCAATTGATGTTGCATTTACGATAAAACTATACTCTGAAGCTGATTCGGCAACTTCATTTATTGTAATTGCTTTTGCTTCAATTCCAATTTTGTGAGCAAATTGAACTAGGGCATTTGCTTTTTCCTTTGTTCTGTTTGCAATGGTAATGTTATGCGCTTTTTCTTTTGCAAATCCAGCTACAATTGCTCGTGCTGCTCCACCAGCTCCCAATAATAGTACTTTTGAATCTTTTATTGCAAGTTCTCTTTTTTTTATAGGATCCAGAAATCCCTCCATATCGGTATTGTACCCACTTAATTTTCCATTATCATTAGTAACTGTGTTAGTAGCACCAATTACGCTACAGTCTTCATCCAAACTATCAAGATGCTTTATCATCTCTATCTTATGCGGAATCGTAACGTTAAATCCCGCTATGTTAATTGATTTTAGAGACTTGATACCAGCTTCTAGCTCTCCTTTTGGTACTCGGTAGGCTATGTAGGTGCAATCAAGCCCCAATTCTTTGAAGGCTGCGTTATGAATATTGGGTGACAATGAATGATCAATTGGATCCCCAATTACTGCATACGTCTTAGTCATCTAATTAGTTTCAAATTAACGATTGATATAAGCCTAAAATTAATCAGGCTGGCCCCAACTTTAATAAGATCATAAATAATCAAGATTTTTGGCAGGCAATCAAAATGATTAATATAAAAATAAAATATTTGGCGCTTCTTGCAGTAATTCCACTTTTTACAATCGGTTTAACTACTAATTACATTACGGATGTTTTTGCTGAACGCACTATCGAAGGTGATTTTGAATGTTTTAGGGGAAAAGTGTTAGTACATCGTTTTAGTCATGGAAATTTTATGTGTGTTAGTCCATCTACAGCAGAAAGATGGGAACAGATTGGACTTGCAGAAAGAATCACTAATGCAAATATTTCAGAACTTTGTACCGGAGTTATAGGTACAGACAAAAAACCTTCTCCACTTGCAAACGAACACCCAATGAAGAACATGAAAACGGGTGATATTAAATGCATAAGAGCTGATCGAGTATCAACTCTACTGGTCAAAGATTGGAAATTACTTGGTGTGACTTCACAATTTCAACTTGATATTCAAGCTCAGGCAACTGAATGTGAAGCAGGATTAATTCAAATGCAAGAAACCCAAACCGGCGTACGAGCTTGTGTTACACAAGATCAAGTAAATTTTCTTCTTCTTGCAAACTGGCATACTATCGGTAAAAGAACAGAGCAAGTAGTACGATTGGCATGCAATGAAGGAGCAACACCAATGAAGAATCAAGAAACTGGAGAAGAAAAATGTTTTGCTCTTGAAAGAAAAAGTACTCTACAAGAAGAATGGGTAGAATTTACTGATGAAGGGGTTGTCAGACACTTAATTTGTAAAGTAAATACCACTCTTATGCAAAATCCACAAAGTGGAAATGAAATCTGTGCAACTCCCACACAAATTGAACAACTTTCTTCACTTGGATGGCAAATAGTTAAAGCTGAAGAAAAACCAATTATTTCAAAACCTACCAAGTCAGAAACTCAAACTATTTCCGGTACAATATTTTCAAATCAGGATCCTGGAATTGATCATGAAACACATCAATTAACAATTCTATTACCTCCATCTGACAATATTTACGATGGTGATCTTAGCTATACTGCTTCTGAACCAGTTCAGATTGTCATGCTTGTTGGTCCTCTGGGACCTGGCGAAGATAGGGGTCAGCCAATTTGGACATCAGATGGTGAGCAAAAATATGGCTTGGTTCTCTTAGAAAATGACGAGAAATCAGGTAGAATTCATTTTACTGGTAACGCCTTAGCATTACATACTATGCATCAGGAACCATTTTCTGTTAACTATGATATGGTGTATCAAGAACTTCCAACATCTAACACTGTCAAGATAGAAACCACAGATTCAGTGAAAGATCCCGTCGGGTATGATGAAAAGCAACATCTTGTAATTATTTTGCCTAGAGGTGAGAATATTTACCATGGAAATGTTGCATACACTGCGTCTGAACCAGTTCAATTAGTTTCACTGCATGGTCCTCTTACTCCTGACCAAGCTAAAGGTCATCAAACTTGGAGTCCAGATGGAATTACAATTTACGGGGTAACATTTGGTGATGATACACAAAAAATGGGTGATTGGGAATTTACTTCTAAAGCAGTTGGACTACAAACATTAAATGATACTCCATTTACGGTAACTTTTGCAGTTTCAGCAAAGTCTTTCCCTACAGGTTAATAATCAAAAAATATTTGATAATTTTTGAATTACTTTTTTCTAAAATTAACGATTGATTTTATTGCATCAAGACTAAACTGTCCTGGAGCAATTGGTTTACCAAGCGTAACATAGGTAAAAGGACTTCCCAGGTGAAGGCAAAGAATTCGTGAAATTCTTCCTTCATTTCCCATGGCAAAGGCAATTAGATTTGTTTTTGCAGATCTACTATAAAGTGAAAGAATCCGTGATGCATCATTACTTGATTTTGCACTAGTAACAATTTTTACAAATTTTGAAAATTTTCTCATTTGTTTTAGCATTTTATTTAATGATGATAAGTTTGGAGTTTTGTGAAAGTCATGCCATGAAACAAGGATATCGCTTTTGCTTTTCTTGATAAATCTCACAAGATTTTTGTTTCTTTTTAGCGTGTTATACTCTACATCTATTAGGAATGGATGATATTCAGCAATTAATTTAAGAATTGAAATTCTTTCTTTTTCGTTTCCACTGAATTTGCCACCTTCTGAAGTAGGTCTAAGTGTGCAAACACATTTTTTCAAATTTTTTTTAATCAATTCTAAAGCATCTGGTACTTGGGAAGGTTTTAAAAAATCAAATCTTAACTCAGCATAGTCTGATTTTTTAAGTGCTTTTTTGAGAACTGAATTTAGTTTTTTTGGTGTTTTTTCAGCTATTGTTACACAAGTTTTGTATGCCATTTTTTATTTTTCAAGGATATACTCATCTGATACTTCCATTCCAAAATGTCTGCCAGTAGCTGGCTGTGAATACACTAAGACAGAATCTCCTTTTTTTAGATGAGTAACAGATACCAAATGACCGTTTGATTTTACAAAACGAATAGTTTCAGCATCTTGAGCAATAATACCTCCAACTTCATCGCCTACCACAGCTTTAATCATCAGCATTGGCCTTCTTTCAATCTTGGAACGACCTACTATAGCTCTTCTTGCTTTTCCTTTTGTGTCTAACACTAAAACCTCCGAACCTGTTTCAATCTCTGAGAGATATTTTGTGGTTCCGTCAGGAGCAAGTGTATAACAATGTACTGCTCCAGCATTTACTCTAAATGGTCTTGGAGAAGTAAACGATGATCCCACTGATTCATTGTGCACTAGAAACAAAAAATTTGATCTACTTCCAATTAACATTCCTTCACCTTTGTGTAACATAGATGCGGTATCTACACAGACTCTTTCTCCATC
The DNA here is from genome assembly GCA_016276965.1 of Nitrosopumilales archaeon. GTDB lineage: Archaea > Thermoproteota > Nitrososphaeria > Nitrososphaerales > Nitrosopumilaceae > CSP1-1. Next base: position 24,458 of record JADNRU010000012.1, read on the forward strand.
CCCAACTTCTTTAATGTCAATAATCTTTGCAGTTTTTAGGTCATAGCTTCGAGAACCAAGATAAACTTGGACTTCTCTTACTTCATTAATTGAAGAGGTATTGAAAATTACACCATCCACTCCTACTTCAAGTATTGAAAACATTTTTCGTACCTCTTTTGGATTTCTAGCCATAGCAAAAATCCTCGTATGCATTTTGTGTAATTTTGCAATTATATTTTCAAGTGGAATTATTTTCCAATCTTTAACTTCTACAATAACAAAATCCAATCCCTTTTTTGCAGAGATTAGAATTTTTTCAATATCTTTGTTAGACAAAACTTTGAATTTTCTTCCAATCTTTTTTCCTTTTGGTTTTGAAACAGAATCTTTATTGAGAACAACATATTTTGCAGCAGACGATGGATAAACTGTTGTAAGTTTTGTTTTGATTTTTCCCAGACTTTTGGGGTCTAGATATACCATGCTAATTCCTTCACTTTCTAGGTGTGATAGAAATTTACCAAGGTGACTCTTGGAAACTTGTGGTGAAATAATTAATTCTCTACTCTTAGCCAATTTTCTTTACTGCTTCCTTTGCAGATACATTTTCAAAAATAATTGCCGATAGTGCTTGAACCATTCTATCAGGTGTTTTATGTGCAAAGATATTTCTGCCATAAGTTACTCCTTTTGCTCCTGCCTTCATAGCATCCTCTGTCATTTGTAAGACATCCATGTCAGTTTTTGCCTTTGGACCTCCAGCAATAACAACCGGTACTGGAGTTCCTTTTATCACTTTAGAAAATGAATCAATATCGCCAGTGTATACTGTTTTTACAATATCTGCACCACAATCTGCACCTATCCTGGCAACATGTGCAACAATTTCAGGATCATGTGGATTAGTAATCTTCTCTCCTCTTGGATACATCATTGCTAAAAGTGGCATGCTCCATTTGTGACACTGCTCTGAAATTGTTCCAAGCTGTTCTAACATCTCAGGTTCTTCCTTTCCACCAATGTTAATATGAAGAGAAACACCGTCTGCACCAAGTCTTATTGCTTCTTCCACAGAACCTGTAAGCATTTTACGATTAGGGAATGAAGAAAGTGAAGTACTACTAGAAAAATGCACTAATATTCCAATCTTAGTAGGCTTTGGAAGTGTTTTGAGAATTCCTTTGTTAATAATAACACTTGTTAGTCCGTGATCTTCACATTTGTAAATAATAGAGTGAGGGTCTTCAAGCCCCTCAATTGGACCATTTGAAATTCCATGGTCCATGGGTATGCAAAGCATTTTTCCATCTCTTAGAATACGGTTTAACCTAATTTGAGCTCCAGAAACCATGAAGGATCTCTTTCTGTACCTTACTTAAAAATAACGTAAAATATGTTTTTCAATGTAAAATTGGATTATTTATCTCGTTAGTATTCAACAAAATTTGTTTCTCTTAAGGATTAAATATCAAATAAAAAGCACCAAAATCAAGTCAATTGAGCCTAATAACAGAGCAGATTCATTCAAGTGAAATCGGTGACATTCTTGAAAATTCTCTTAAGGGTAAAAGACCTGATATCAACGATTGTGTTAGACTATTAGACTCTGATGATGTTCACCTAATGGGATTAACTGCAGGTTACCTTACAAGAAAAAAGTTTGGCAAAAAAGCTTCGTTTGTAAATAATATAATTTTGAATTACACTAACGTTTGCATAACTGATTGCAAGTTTTGTGCATTTTATAGACCACCAGGTGATGATGAAGCTTACACATTAACACTTGATATGATTCAAGCCAGAATCAAAACAGCATGGGATATGTTTAAGATAAGACAGGTTTTGTTTCAAGGAGGTCATAATCCAGAACTTGGAGTAGAATACTACGAAGATGCATTTAGAATGGTTAGAGCAAAGTTTCCCAAAGTTGGGGTTCACGGATTATCTACATCTGAAATCGACATGATTGCTAGAGTTGAGAAATCATCCACAAAAGAAATTTTATCTCGTCTGAAGGAGGCTGGTTTACAATCAATTCCAGGTGCAGGTGCTGAAATTCTTGTTGATTCTGTTAAGGAAATTATCAGTCCAAAAAAAATCTCAAGTGATGATTGGTTAAGAATTATGGAAGAGGCTCATTCCTTAGGACTTCCTGCGTCAGCCACAATGATGTATGGCCATGTTGAAAATTCAAAGGATATTGCTGAACACTTTTACAAAATTATAAAGCTACAACAAAAAACGCATGGATTCATGGCATTTATTGCATGGAGTTTTGAGCCAAACAATACTCTCATGCAAAAAGAAAAAATTGTAACCTACGGTGCAGGAGGTTTGCAACTTTTGAAAATGATATCAATTTCTAGGCTTGTATTTGATGGATTAATTCCACACCTACAATCGTCTTGGTTGACAAACGGAATTGGTATGGCTCAACTTGCACTTCAATATGGAGCCGATGATTTTGGTGGCACATTAATCGGAGAAGAAGTAGTTTCGTGTACTGGTGCACGTTCTACAGAATTAACTGATCAAAGAATTATTGATTCAATACATCAAATCGGTTACAAAGTTGAAGAAAGGGACAACTTTTACAATACCGTGTGCATGCGTTAGATTCCGTAATTTTTCCACTTTGAATCCACTAGGTTTTTAGTAGCTTCATCTGGTTTAACTAACTCTTGAATTGGGCGGTCATACCCTTCTTCTTTTGTCTTTTGTGTAGCATCAATTCCAAGCTTTGAACCTAAATTCAGAAGAGGTGAAGCAGGATCAAGAGTATCAGTTGGAGCATTATCTACAATTAAGATGTCCCTTGCAGCATCAGTTCTGGTTGTAATTGCCCATATCACATCATCCATATCATGAACATTGACATTATCATCTACCACTACGAAAATTTTCGTCAGAGCAAGTTGACCCAAACCCCACAAGCCCATCATTACTTTTTTTGCTTGACCAGGATATTGCTTTTTTATTGAAATAATTGCCATTCCTTGGAACCATGCTGAAGCTGGCATTGCAAAATCAACTACTTCAGGTTGGAACATTCTAATCAACGGCAGAAAAGAACGCTCAATTGCTTTACCAATGTATGCATCTTCTAAAATGGGCTTTCCTACTACTGTGGTTAGATACACTGGTTTTTGTCTATGCATAATTCCAGTTAGAGTAAAAGTTGGAAACGGTTCTTTTGGTGTGTAATAACCCGTGTGGTCTCCAAATGGTCCTTCGTCTCGGATATCTAAAGGATCAACATATCCTTCAAGAACAATTTCTGCATTTGCTGGAACTTCAAGATCAACTGTTTTACACTTTACAGTTTTGATTCCTTTTTTTCGTGTAATACCAGCAAAAAGATATTTGTCTAGTCCTTCTGGAACAGGAGCTACTCCTGAAAAAACTGTTGCTGGTTCTCCACCTATTATTACAGCAACCTCTGTCTTTTTGCCATGTTCTTTTGAAATGTCATAATGTAGTGCACCCCGTTTGTGTTTTTGCCAATGCATTAAGGCATGAGTTGAATCAAGAATTTGCATCCTGTAAACACCCAAATTTCTAATTCCAGTCTCAGGATGTTTTGTAGCAACTAACCCAAATGTGATGAATTTTCCTGCATCTTTTGGCCATGATTTGATAATTGGAATCTTATCAAATGATGGAGAATCAGAAAAAACTTCTGTTACCGGACCATTTTTTTCTTGTTTTGGAAAAGATTCGCTCATTTTAGAAAGTTCTGGAAGTTTTTTTATTTTATTAAATAGTCCAGATGGGATATCCATTTTTGTCATATCAACAATTCTTTGGCCAATTTCAGTAAAGTCAGACGTGTCAAGACCTATGGCAAGTCTTTTTTCAGAACCAAATGCGTTTCCTAAAACTGGCATGTCATAGCCTTTTACATTTTCAAACAATACTGCGGGGCCTTTGGCATACATTGTTCTGCGGAGAATTTCTGCAATTTCTAAATTAGTATCCACTTCGGTTTTGACTCGCTTTAGCTCGCCAGATTTTTCTAGTACTTCAATGAATTGTTGAGTGTCCTCGATGGGCACGTCTCTATTGAAATTGGCTGGGAGTATAAGCTTAACTAGATTTGTCTTATAATGCGTTATTTGGAAAAAATTTTAACATACTTCTTTTAATTCAAAATAATCGGTTTTCTAATATTGGCAGAATCTAAATGTGTAGTGTGTAAGGGAAATGGGACAATTGAGCTCATTGGGACAGAATGCCCATTTTGCAACGGTACAGGTGATTATACAAAAGCTGCCAAAGCTTATCTTGATTCCCATATTTGCCAATGCATTTTTTTGGACAGAAAAAAATGTCCACTATGCGGAAAAAACT
>JADNRU010000013.1 GCA_016276965.1 Nitrosopumilales archaeon
ATGATGTTTTGAAAGCTGGCTTTTGATGTAGCCTTATGTATTATAATATGTAAGTCGGGCCAGCTTTCATCTTATTGGTTAATTTTTGACGTTTTTGATGATTTTAACAAAAACAGTTAATAATTTTTTGACTGTTGCTACAAACCAAATACAATTATTTTGTGGATTATTTAGCAAAATGAATCAATTACAACGAAACATTCAGTGACATTGAGAAATTAATGCACGTAAACGATTGTTTTACGCCCAAACAACAACATTTACGACTAACATTTAACAATTTGTTGTACAATCTACACACAAAATATTTTTTGGATAGACAAAAACATGTTAAAAAAATTTTTTATGTTGTTTGTTGTAAAACATGTTGTAAAACACTGTAATGTTGTGCATTTTTGTTAAATTAAACATGTTTTTATACACGTCACAGAGCTATTAGCGCAATGGCTACATCAAAAGCTAATCGTGTTGCAGCTGCAAGAAAAGCAGCACGCACACGAAAAAGAAATGCAGCGGCAAAAGCTGCAGCACGAAAAACATCTGCATCAAGACGTAGACGTCGTGCATCAACAAAAGGATCTTCAAGACGAAGTACTTCTCGCAGAAGGCCTGCAAGAAGATCTTCTCGAAGATCTAGTTCACGAAGAAGGAGACGTTAATCTCCTTTCTTTTTTTTTTCAAAATTCCGTTCCAATTTCACTAAATTTCATTAGTTAAACAAGAATTTGTGACCAATATCATTTTTGTCTAATAGATTGGAATTTTAAAACATGCGTATATCAAGAACAAAACGTAGAGCTACAGCAAGAAAAGCTGCACGTACTAGAGCGAGAAACCAGACCAAGCGAAGAGCTGCAGCAAGAAAAGCTGCAAGAACTAGAAGAACAAAAAGGAGAGCAGCTGCAAAGAGGCATATCATAAAGAAAACTCCAATATAGGACAGCCAAAATAGAATCTGCCTTATTCCTTTTTATTCCAATTTCGCTTAATCACAATTTTCTTTTTTACAATTAAAACAAACGTATTCATCAGAAAAATGGCTACATCCACACTGGCAGGTACATTCGTATAGGTTCATGCTAAAGACTATCACCTCACTTTAACTGACTCTGGAATGGTATCTCATCGGTGCTAATGTCATTGACATAAGGTACCAAATATGATTCTGCAATTGATTCTATTATTTTGGTTTCATTTTCAGCCCTTGCTGAGGTAAAGTTTTCATTTTTTTGGACGGAGTTTTGAAGAGCCGTTACTTCAATTGTTATAGTTAAAGGTATTGCGATTATAACAAAAATCATTATCAAAAAAGCCATTCCAGATTCTACTGCAGTATTCATCAAAGGAGAGCATATGGAATTAGTTTAATACCATTTTACCAATTATCGGCCAGTTTATTTTTTTGACTTTTAATAGATAGAGTTAATTCAACGATCCCTTTCCAATTTTGCTAAGTCATTTGGGCTCGATTATGCTGACTGGCCTAACTTTCCTTAAAATTACCCTGTACAATACCAGATTAGAATGCCTCAAACAAAACCAATTGTATCCATTGAAAATGTTGTAGCCTCTGCATCAGTAGACCAAAAATTAGATCTTAACGAAATTACAAAGAAATTTCCTGATACTGAATATCATCCAGATCAATTTCCTGGATTGGTTTTTCGATTAAAAACACCAAAAACTGCTACCTTGGTATTCAGAACAGGAAAAATGGTGTGTACTGGAGCAAAGTCAGAAGACATGTCAAGAAAGGCAGTAAAAACTGTAGTACAAAAGTTGAGAAAAGGTGGAATCAAGATAAAGAAAGATGCGACGGTGACAATTCAAAATATTGTTGCCTCAATTAACCTAGGAGGAAAAATTAGCTTAGAGCAAGCTGCTAGAACCTTACCAAGAAGTATGTACGAGCCTGAACAGTTTCCGGGTTTAATTCACAGAATGCTTGATCCAAAAACTGTGATTTTGCTTTTTGCTTCTGGCAAACTTGTTTGTACTGGTGCAAAAAAGGAAGCAGATGTTTATCGTTCAGTGCATAACTTGCATGCGCTTTTAGAAGAGAAAAATTTAATGATCTACGAATAGAGATTTTTGGAATATGTTGCCTTTCTACACTTGTGATTAACCATTATATTGTAAGAAATGTTTGAATCACCATCATAAAATTATTTTCTGATAGATACGCGTCTTCTGAAATTGATAAAATATATCAATTATAAACTAAGGTTAAATATCGATTCGGATAACTTACCTTATGCCTGATGGAAAACCTACAAACAAAGATTCTTGGGTGACTAAGGTTTTTCGTATTATTGTAAAAGACACAGGCTTTGATCCTGAACTAGACAAATAGGATTGTTTTATTCGTAATACCACAAAATAATAATGAACTGCATTACTAATAACTAGGTACTTTTAATTCGCATTATTTTAGTTCTGTCCATTACTTTCCAATATTCTACATCTTTACCTTGTTGAATTTTATCTTTAATCTCATCATCTATCATTGTAATGTCTATGGTTTCGAAGGTTTCGGAATCCATTACTTGGGTTCCAGCATCGGTCATTGAAATTATCTGACCGGTTCGTTTGTCTATTAGAGGTACATGAATTTGCATACTTACTGGCCCAACATGCGGTCTTTTCTGCCCATCAAAAACTCCTACTCCAACAATTCTTGCTTTGGCAGATCCATGTTTTCCAGGTTTACTTGTATCATACTCTACAATTCTACATGGCTCACCTGTAGGTTGGTCTGATACCGGAAGAAGAATGTAGGAACCAATTTTTAATGAACCCAAATCAGAAGGCTTACTCATGCAAAAACAGGATTTTGTTGAATATTTAACTTTTTTATTTTAACTTTTCTAGAATTGAAAGACCTACTAAATTTGTCATGGTGATCCCTTTTCGGCTTACAGCTCTTCGTGTCTTTTCACAATACTTGTTTATTTTTTGATGACTATCTTCACTTGATACTTCTAAGACAACAATATGATCATTGTAAGGAAATGTGAATTTTGGAGTTTCAGTACAATAAAGATCCATATGACCCATTCCCGCTTTTCCTACTTTATTCCTCTTTGCTACAATGTTAGCTACCTCACAAAAGTCATCAAATGATTCGCTATATTCAAGATAATAAACCGAAACAAAATTCGTTTTTCCAAGACCTTCTCTTTCGAATAGATCATCATACATGGTAAAAACAAAGGAGGCCTTTTCTTGGTTGAACTTTTCTACTTCTTTTAGAATTTTTTTGTTGTCTTTGAATTTTGCTAAAATATAGTGATTTGCAGAGGATGAAAAATATGGCTTGCTTTCTGGTGAGAAGGTTGCTGTAACAAAGTACATGTCCTCAATATTTCTAGAGTGGGCCCACATATCCTTCAATTCTATGGAATTATGGTTATGTAAATACGGGGCACAAACATATCCACCGGTTACAGAAATTGAGTCCAATCACCCACTCTTCTAAGAAGACTATTTAATTTTTCTCAGCTTTTGTATAAATAATAAAAAATTAGGTTAGAAAAATCCGTTTTTCTACCCGATCTTCCTTTGAGTATCTCTTTCTTGTAGCCTATTATGCTACTTGTGCGTAAACGTGTTCGTATTTGGTAGAATTGCGTTTGCGAAGTATGAACTGCATCAATGCCTCTTTGGAATATTCTATACCATGTTCATCAAGGGTGTGCTCACCAAATTTTTCGAGTAGTTCTGTGGAATCATTTGTTTCAACTCCAAAATCGCACGGGAAGCCATAATCTCTACAATTCAGTTTTAGCATGTAGGCTATAACGTGAATTTTTCTATTAACCACTTGTTTGTTATTTTTTTCTTACAAAGTCAATATACAAATACGAATGATTTGACACAGACCCTTACGGTTTGGGAAATAGGAATTCAAACAAAATGAATTTCAAGAAGAAAATGTATGGGAAATATTACAAACAATTTCTTAACTATTTTTTTGCCATAGTTATCTTGAATATGCCAATCTTGGAGTTGATAGGATAAATGACTTTTCAGGAAAAAGCTGTTCTAATTTTAGACGATGTTGCAGAAATTGTTTTAAAATGGAATCTTGGGGGATTATCTGATAGTCAAGCAATTGAGAAAATAAACCGGTCGTTTAGAAAATAATCAAAGTAGTTTTACAGTTTCATTTCAATTAATTTCGATAGTTATTTAATACTTGAATGCGGCGGAAAATCTGTCCCACGCTAGCTCAGCCTGGTAGAGCTTCCGGCTGTAGTTGTCGGCTTTTGGCTGACTGAATAACAGCCTATCAGGCATACAGAAACCGGGTTGTCGAAGGTTCAATTCCTTCGCGTGGGACGTACAACCAAATATTCAAAAACATGTCCTAGATACCTGATGATATGAGTAGTGATGCATGGTCAAATCTGGATAAAGTGGATCAAAAAATTATTGAAATTTTAAACAAAAATGCTAGAACCCCGTCAAAGGAAATTGCAACAGAATTACGAAAATCAGGTCATGATGTATCTGATAGGACCATTAGAAAAAGAATTGAGCGTCTTGAAAAAAGTGGAATTATCAAAGGTTACAAAGCTGTCTTATCAGATGTTTCTGAAACAAGTGAGTATGAAGCCTTATTCATGAAATTCAAACCAACTAAGTCATTAGAGTCTGTAAAAGAATCAATTAAAGAGCACGTTATTACTATTCCAGATTATCTTTTAGTAGCAAATCTTGATGGGGAATGGAATATGCTTATTGTAATGAAAGTAGAAACAGGAAAGAAAAACCCTACCTCAAAAATAATTGAAAGATTCTCAGAACAAGTAATTGATTATCGAATAAGTAAATTTGATATAAAAAATGTTAACTTGTTGAATATGTCTTTATTATTATTATAATCCTGAATATTCAGATTCTACAGTTTCCATTGCATCTTTTACATCATTGAGAGTAAATGGTTTTTGAATAAATGCAGTCACCCCAGAACGAATGGTTTTACTCACACGTTTACTAGTTTTTTCATCAGCCGTAATTAGAATAATTTGTGAGTCTAGTTTTTCTTCTAAAATTTTACTTGCTACCACGTCTCCTTCAACATCTGGAAGACCCATATCTAATAAAATAATTGGATTTTTTGAATTCTTGAATAATTCTTTGCAACCTTTGATTGCATCTTTTCCAGATTCAAATGAAATAGTATCATTATATCCAAGTTTTTTAAGATAGCTTTGAACTTTAAGGATCACTGCTTTACTATCTTCTACAATTACCACTGGCCTTACTGACTCTATAGTTGGGGGTAGAAGTTTTTTTGATTGTTCATACGCTTTTTTTGCCTGATCGTGATCTCCAACTTTTAGAAAACATTTTGCTGCACAGAGATAAGCACTCTTGACAGTGTAATTATCCTCTTTTTTTGCAAAATTAAGAAAAAGTTTCCCTGCTTCCAAAGTCTCATCATCATTGTCTTTCTTCTGCCGTGATTTGCATTCTGCAGCTATTATGTAAAGAAGAGCAGATTTTATAGAATCAATTTTTTTTTGCGCTTCAGCCAATTCCATAAAAAGATTATACGCGGAAATATTTTGATTATTTTGTAGATGTGTAAATGCTAGCTCATAATTTAGATTTTTCTTCGTTTTATCGCCCATAGCTTTGCTCACGATTTGTTTTATATTATATTGATGTAGTTCGAATTGAACAGCCAAGTATGGTTTTTGATAATATTTTATGGGTTAATTACAGCACGGCCGATAATTTTTCGTTGTTTAAGATTCTCAAGTGCATCATTTACTTGATCAAGAGAATATCTTTGCGAAATGACTGGTTTTATTATTCCCTTCTTTGCTAAATCGATTAATTCAACCATATCATTATAATTTCCAGTATAAGCTCCTTGGATGGTAAGTGCCTTCAAAGGAATTGTAACTAATGATAACTCCAAAGAACCTCCAAAAAGTCCTACTAGAACCAAATTTCCTCTTTTTCTTAAAGCTGCTAAACCAGTTTTTACAGTTTGGGGAGCATTTACAAAGTCAATTACACTATCCGCACCTTTGTTATTACTAAGAGAAATTATTTTTTGTGCAGCATTTCCAGATCCTGTTGCAACTGAACCAATTACATTTGAATTTACAACAAAATCTGCTCCCATTTCTTTTGCAGTTTGTAATTTATTGTCATCCAAATCAACGCAGATTACTTTTGCTTTAGTAATTGCTTTAGCAATTTGAATGCCCATTAATCCTAATCCACCTGCACCAATGATCACCAGAAATTCAGGTGAATTCATGTTTGCTTTTTTTACTGCAGTGTATGCAGTAAGCCCTGAACATGCCAGTGAAGCTGCACCATCTAAATCAATCCCAGAAATTTTTGCAAGATATTTGAAATGTGGTACTTTAACATTTTCAGCATATCCTCCATCTTGAAAAAGACCAATTGACCGAGGAGTATCACAAAGATTTTCATTTCCAACTTTACAAGCAGGACATTCACCGCAACCTAGCCAAGGATAAACTAAAACTTGATCACCAACTGATACTCCTTTTACACTGTCTCCAATTTCTGAAACGGTTCCAACTATTTCATGCCCAGGAGTTATAGGATATTTTACTCCTCTGTCTGTTACCTTCAAAAAATTCCCATCGCCAAGGTCATAGCCACCTTCCCATAGGTGTAAATCGCTATGACAAACTCCTGCTGCTTTTACTTTTACTATTACTTCGTTTCCAGTTGGTTTAGGACTTGGTAATTCAATTACTTCAAGAGGCTTGTTTGGTTCAACGATTCTTGCTGCCTTCAACGCCGTATTGATTTTTGATTAATAATATAAGAGTTGACTGAGAACGACAAAAAAATAGAGCGCCTAGATATTATTGAATTGAAAAGTTACGGTAATCGTGAACGAAGTAGACCCAAAAGTAGGAATATCACAAGAACCTGTTAATATTCTCTTTAATCCTTCTAGTATTGCAAAAAAAGACGTATGGGAAATTAATATAATTAAAATTCTAGAATTGCTAATCGAAATTCTTAATCAAACAGGAAAAAAGGATCTTCGGATTGCTGGAATGGCTGCTCTTTCTTCATCACTGATTCATAGAATGAAAGTAGAAAGCATATTTGCTTTACAAAAAGCAGCGATGGAAAAGAAGCCTCTTACACAAAGAGTTGATTTGAACATAGACTTGATCAATATGCCATATAGACATGAGCCAACTTATCCAGTCACTTTGGAAGAGCTTTTAGATTTGCTTGAAAATCTTATAGGAACAATTGCAAACCCACGTTCACGAAGAGGAAAACAAATTAGTTTTGAGCCAATTGAGCCACCTGACTTTAAGGATTATTTTATTTCACTTGAGAACATTGTTAGCAAGTACGGAGGGCTAATAATGAATAAAATTCGTCCAACTGGCTCTGGATTTCTCCAAGATATAGTTTCAGATTTAGATGCAACTGATTCAATTAGGTGCTTTTTTGCAAGTTTGTTCCTAGCCAGAGACCAAAAAGTGGACCTTGAACAAATTGAAGATAACATCAAGATTACAGTAATCCAAGAGAAGTTAACTAGCTGATCAAAGAATGAGAAAAGATTCTTTTAAGTAGATTATATCCAAGGTTTGACTTAATGCCCAAGGTTGAAAACGAAGATGAGGCCACAGCAAGAATAGAGGCTGCCCTATATTCCTCAGGAAGACCTCTCAGTATAGAGGATTTAATCAAAGCCTCAGGTACAGAATCTAGACAAAAAACCCTGAATTTCCTCAATAATATAATGAAAAAATCAAAATCTGCTTTCAAAGCAATTGAGATTGCTACCCTGTCGGACGGCTCGTATGTTTTTCAGCTTAAACCAGAATACAGCTATACAATCCGACGTTATGCTTCAAAACCAATTTTGCCAAAAGCAACACTGAAAACTCTTTCATACGTTGCTTACATGCAACCAATTTCATCTAAACAACTTGTGGAAACAAGAGGTTCAGGTGTTTATACACATCTCAAAGAGTTAAGACAGCTTGATTACATTGAAGCACAAAATGTTGGAAGATTTAAAATCTATAATACTACAGAAAAATTTCAAAAATACTTTGGAATTCAAGGAGATGCAGAGAATCTCAAACAGAAACTGTTCAAAAGAATTAGAAAAACATCTCAAATTGCTATTTCTAATTCAGGCCAAACAGTTACTTCACAAACGTAGATTTTCCACTTATTCTATTTTAGAAAATCTAGTCAAATGTTCCATTTAGGAACATAATTTTGCGTTTTGTATAAATTAGAGTAGTTCAAACGCTGATCGTGAGAAAATCCGTCGAAAATTTGGCCACAAGTAAACTTACTGGAGGAAGAAGAATTCCACTTCGCACTAGAAGAAAATATGAAATCGATCGATATCCTAACGAAGCATTAAGTGGAAAACAAGTTACAGTAACAAGAAAAGTTCGTGGTAAAAATCAAAAAACTGCTCTTAAGACAATTGACTTTGTTAATTTAGCAATTCCAAATTCTAAAGTAAAGAAAACAAAGATTGTACGAGTTTTAGAAAATTCTACAAACAACGACTATCAACGACGTGGTGTAATAACAAAAGGTGCAATTCTTGAAACAGAAGATGGAAAGTGTAGGGTAGTTTCAAAACCTGGACAACACGGTACAGTTAATGCAATTCTAGTAAAGTGATAAAATGAAAGATTACGAACATGTCGTAATCTGGCTTGATTATTTTAACAAGACATTACCACGTAACAAAGGACGAAGACTTGCAAAAGAAAAATGTATTTTTGATCCTTCACTTAAAGAACTAATTGATGCTACAAAATCAGCTGGATTAGAGCTTACAGAATCAGAAGAAAAAGTAAGATTTCCTAAAAGACCTTACGTTAGATCAGGCTACATCGTTTTGCCAAAGAATTCTTCCAAAACAAAAATTCTTAACAAAATTTCAGAAAAATTAGTGGCCAAGAGAGCAAAACAGTCAAAATAAAATTCAATATAGCTTTTAGCTAAAGTAAAGTTGACAGAAGTCTATGATAATCATTAGATAATTGGATCGATATTGCAGGAGGTAGGCGAGATTATTCACTTAGCCAATAGTGGCAGAGTTATCGTTCGATTAACAAAAGCAATTGAAGAAGGGCAGATACTCTGTGATAAAAAAAGTAGCAAGCTAGCAAAAGTTACGGAAATGATAGGGCCGGTAGCAAAACCATATGCATCTGCTATTCCGTTAACAAAAAATGTGAAAAGTTTTACAGGCAAAAAAGTTTTTGCGCTTACAACAGCTTCTGCAAAAAAATACAAAAAACTTAGGAGAAAAAAAAGATGAATGCGATCGAAGCACAACATAGCTGTCCTGAATGTGAGTCGACTTTAATCGATGATGTTCAGAATGGCGAAAGGATTTGTTCTGGCTGCGGTGTTGTCGTAGCAGAACAAATGGCAGACTATGGTCCAGAAGCTAAAAGTAATAGCTTAGAAGAAAAAATGAAACTACCAAGAGCAACAGGGCAGACAACTTACTCCCAACATGATTTGGGAATAACGACAGAAATTTCTATCAGCACCAAAGATTTCAGTGGCAAATCAATAAATTCACAAGTAGCAAATCAGATGCACAACCTTCGCAAATGGCAACAAAGGGTAAGAATTTCTACTCCAAGAGAAAGAAGACTATCAAATGTTTTAGGGAAAATTGGTGAAACTTGTAAGACTCTTTCTCTACCAAAAAATGTGTTGGAAACTGCATCTATAATTTACCGAAATCTAGATGGCAAGATAGATGTAAAGGGAAAATCAGTAGCAAGCATTTCAGCTGCTACAATCTACATGGCATGCAAACAATGCGATGTGGTAAGATCCCTAGAAGAGATTTGTAAAGGAATATGTACTGCAAAAGATCTAAAATCAAAAACCAAACTGGCAGCAAGATACTATAGAAATATGGTTATGGAGCTAGGAACATCCACAGTCCCCGTAGTAACAATGGACAAGTACATCTCAAAAATTGCCAATTTGACAAACACAGATGTACGAGTTGAACGTCTTGCTTTAGAAATTGCAGAAAAAACAAAAGATGGAAACCTTGCTGACGGAAAGGTTCCAAATGGTATTGCAGCAGCATATCTTTATGTTGCATCAATTCTTCTTGGTCAGAACGTTTTACAACGTGATGTATCAAGCGTTGCAGGAGTAACCGAAGTTACAATAAGGAATAGGTGCAAAGAGATTCTAACTAGTTTCAAATTGAAAGTAACTCTCAGACCATTACTAGCCAAAAACTAAATCCCCCTCTATTTTCTTTTTATTTATTCTGATTCTATGAAATTAGAATTTGTGCTTAGGAGGAGCTAAAATTCGTCTGTATTATATAGTAAAAAGAAGCAGGCCGATTTATGGTAGTATTGGAAATCAAAGATCTTCATGTTAAAAGGGAAAGTAAAGAAATTCTAAAAGGCGTTAATTTGAAAACTGGTCCTGGAGAAGTCCATGCAATTATGGGCCCAAATGGGTCAGGAAAAAGTACTCTTGCTTACACTCTTCTAGGACATCCAAAATACCAAGTAACACAAGGTGACATTTTACTTGATGGAGAAAGTATTTTGGATCTTAAAGCTCATGAGCGAGCTAAAAAAGGACTGTTCTTAGGATTTCAGTATCCAACAGAAGTCTCAGGTGTTGGGTTTTCACACTTTCTAAGAACATCTTACAATGCTCTAAGTAAAGCTCTGCACGGAGAAGACAGAGAAGTTTTCATTACAGTTAGAGAATTTCAAAAATATCTTAAAGGTAATTTAAAACAAGTAGGTTTGCCAGATGAATTTCTATCCAGATATCTAAATGAAGGGTTTTCTGGCGGTGAAAAGAAACGTTCAGAAGTTTTACAAATGTCAGTACTTAAACCAAAAATTTCAATGCTTGATGAACCAGATTCAGGACTTGACATTGATGCTGTACAAACAGTTGCACAAGCAATCAGTGAAGTATCAACAAAAGATGCAACAGTAATTATTATCACTCACTATGCAAGAATTCTAAAATTCTTAAAGAAATTGGATTTTGTACATGTATTTGCCAATGGTAAAGTGATAAAGACTGGGGATGCATCTCTTGCTGATGAGCTAGAGAAAAAAGGATATGATTGGGTAGTAAAAAAGCAGTCATAAAATTCAAATCTTTTTTTATTTTTATTTAAATAGGGTCTTTAGGAATGGGGTAACGATGGAAGCAAGCTCAGAGCAGGATAGAAAATTTTTTTTTAATTTCTCGTTTTTCAAACTTGATCCCAAATGGCGATGGATGGCTGATCTGGCAAAAGAAGAGTCTGCCAAGGAGGTAGAGAATGTAATTGCAAATTCTGGAATTAGATTCAGGTCATATTCTACTTTAGGGCTGCGTGATGATGCGGACTTTCTGTTTTGGTTTGCCTCTGAATCCATTGAAGACATTCAATCAGCAATATCCAAACTTTACCTAACAGTATTTGGGAAATATATCAGTCCAAGCCAGGTGTATCTTTCCTGCACAAGACCATCAATTTATGCAAAAACTGGCAAAACACTTTCATTTCTTTCTGGAGATGAACCAAAAAAGTACGTTGTAGTATATCCTTTCATAAAAACAAGAGAATGGTATCTTTTACCAGAAGACCAAAGACAAAAAATGATGAATGAACATATTGAGGTGGGAAAAAGTTATCCTCAAGTGATTCTAAACACCACATACTCTTTTGGTCTTGATGATGGAGATTTTATGTTGGCATTTGAAACAGATGATCTTCATGCATTTCAAAATCTAATAATGGATTTGAGAGGAACCAAAGTCTCAAAATATGTTGCAGTTGATACACCGATGAACGTTTGCGTGAAAAAGGATATTATTCCTCTAATTATCAGTCTGGGATAATGAATGCGCTAAAGGAATGGGCAACTGTTGTTAAAGCACTGGAAAATGGAAACCAGACTGTACTTTTACGCAAAGGCGGAATTTTAGAAACTTCATCAGGGTTTAAAATTGAATCAAAAAAATTTTTACTTTTTCCAACCTTTGAGCATCAAGAACTAAAACATATCAAACCAGATTTCCACAATTATTTAGAAGAGGTAAAAAAAAATAATCCTAAAGATGGGCATAACAAAATTACATCATATGCTGAAGTAATTGATGAAGCCGATATAACATCAGATGACAAAATCAAATCTCTATCAATGTTTCATATTTGGAGTGATGCTTACATTAATGAACGAAAAAATTGGATGCCGGAAAAACCAATGAAAGTAGTTTTCCTTAAGGTTTACAAGATTCCAGATGTTGAAATTCCAATAAAATCTGAATATCATGGTTGCAAATCCTGGATAGACCTTAATGAAGACATACCATCTGGAGAACCAGTTTTGAGTGATTCTGCGCTTAACTCAAGATTAGAAAAATTCAAGGAGATTGTAAAATGAAATACAAAACTTTGGGCAAAAGTGGGATTAAAGTTTCAGAAATAGGATTTGGAGCATGGACTTTAGCACTTGATTGGTGGGGCAAAAAGATAGAAGAAGATGAAGCCAAACGAATGCTAAAAAAAGCTTATGATCTTGGAATAAACTTCTTTGAGACGGCCGATATGTATGGTAAAGGAAAAAGTGAACGACTCATTGGTGAGGTTTTCAAAGGTATGCGAAATGAAATTGTAATTTCAACAAAATATGGTTATAATTTTGAAAATGTAGAACAAATTGGGCATAATGAATTACCACAACAATTTGATTCCAAATTTACAGAAAATGCTCTGAAAAATAGTTTAGAACGCTTGCAAACGGATTATGTAGATGTTTATGGATTACACAATCCAAAGCTGCGTCATATTCGAGATGATACAATATTTCAAACACTTGATAAAAAAATTTCTGAAGGTAAAGTTAAGACTTGTCAAGCAGCATTAGGACCGGCAATTGGTTGGACTCAGGAGGGATTAGAAGTAATGAATAGAAAAAATATTTCGGCTGTACAAACAGTTTACAACATTTTAGAGCAAACTCCAGGAAATGAACTAATTGAAAATGCTGCAAAAAAAGATGTGGGGATTCTAGTTAGAGTACCTGATGCTTCAGGAATTCTCACTGGAAAGGTTAAGGCAGATACTGTAATTAGCAAAAATGATCACCGAAAAGAGCGCAAACGTGAATGGATAAAATCAGCACTTGACAAGGTAGAACAATTAAGGCCAATAGCTGACCGTAATGGACTAAACATAATTGAATTTGCCATCAAATTCATAATTTCAAAGAATGCTGTGTCTTCTGTATTTCCAACAGTAGTTAGCAAAGAAGAAATTGAAACCTTTGCTGCAATTTCTGATGGCAAATATCTTAATTCCTCAGATATGAAAGAGATTGAAGATATTTACAATACTTGGCCATCATATGAGCTAAAGGCTACGCCGCAAACAGCATGAATGGTATCCAAATTGTTTTTGCAGTAGTAACTTTGATAATGGTTTTAGGCAAAAATTAATTTTCAAATCAGGCAGGAATAGTTTCTTCTAATTTGAATACGTGTTCTACAAAATATTCTACACGAGTCTTTTTGAATTCTCTTGCACTAAAAAGAATTTTGTAATCATCAACCTGAATTTCTTTTTGAATTTCTTTTGCCATGTTTTTTGCTTCGTCTATTGATTTACAATGAATCATCGAAAAAACACTGTAAGGCCAGTCCTTATACACAGGTCGTTGATAACAATGGCTAACTTGTGGAAAAGCTCCTAGTTTTTCACCAACTTCAGTAATGCGTTCATCAGGTACCTCCCACACAATCATACCGTTAGCAGTAAAACCTACATCTCTATGTCTTAGAATAGCGGCAAATCTTCTCATTACACCAATATTTTCATAGTATCGTAACTTTTCGAAAATTTGTTCTTCAGTCAAACCTAGTTTTTGTGTGGCATTTAGAAAAGGTTTGTCAACAATTTCCAAATCTTTTTGAAGTTCACGAATGAATTTTTTATCTTCTTCTGTGGGAACAAATTTTACATTTTGAATTTTTTTCTTTTCTTCAGTAGGTTTTACTTCATGTTTTTTATCGTCAACCATCTCTAACTTTACTCCTATCTTGAAAAGTTTGATTGTGGGAAGTAATCTGATTTTTTGTATTCCTACAAGTTTTGAGAATTTATCTACTTCTGTTTTTAGATCTAAACCAGGTGGAACTGCCAAAGTAAACCATAAGTTAAACTCATGGTTGCGTTCGTAATTATGACTAACTCCTGGATGACGATTAATTTGTTGTGCGACATAATCTAATTTGTCAGGATCAATTTTCATTGCAACAAGTGAGCTTTTGTATCCTAATCTGCGTGTATCAAATATGGCACTTAATTGTCTCAATATTCCTGTTTTTTTTAGATTAGTTAGTCGTTTTTTTATATCCTCAACTGAAATATCAAATTTTTTTGCAATTTCATGATAGGGTTGTGAAACTAAAGGAAAGGTCCATTGGATTTCATTAAGGATCTCTTTGTCCATATTATCTATTGTTATTGCCAATACCAATGCGTTTTTTCATTCAATTAAAAATGTAACCCCTATAGTTGGACATAAAAAAAATTCGGGTAAAATCTAAAAATATCGCTAATAATCGTTTACAGATGTTTACACTTGTTTACAGAGGCTTTAATGTATTTATTGGAACAAAAAATAAAAGAAATTTGAAATACTATGAGAAAAAATTGTTCGAGATGTGAAAGTTCTTTTGAGTGTAAGACCCAGCCAATTTGTTGGTGTATGTTTTTTCCACCTCTTCCAAAAGATATGGAGGATGATTCTGATTGTATGTGTAAAAAGTGTCTAGCAAAAACGTATTTTGAAAGAATTTTTGAGGTAGCTTAACGTTGATTGTTGATCTCAATCTAAAGGGTAATTTAGCTATAGTAGTTGGCGGCGGTGCAGAAGGCCTAAAAAAAGTAAATTCGCTTCTTACACAGGATTGTAAAATTCTGGTATTTGGCGACAAGATAAATTCCCAATTATCAAAATACGTTAAAAAAAAGAAAATTGATTTTAAAAAAGTGAAACTAAAAGATGCGTCATTTCTTTCAAAGTACAAACCATTTCTAGTAATGGCAGCTACAGATAACAAAGAACTTAATAGAAAAATTGTTCAAAAAGCAAAAAAGATGAAGTGTTATGTATATGCCTCCGATGATCCTGAGGTAAGTGATTTTTCTCACCCTTCAGTGATTAACATCGAAGATACTGTTCAAATTGCAATCTCAACAGGGGGTAGAAGTCCAGCAATGGCAAGAAAAATAAGACTTCAAGCAGAAAAAATATTCAAAAAGACAATAAAAAAAGAGGACATTTACTTTATCAAACTTCAACAGATCGCAAGAAATGCCGCTAAAGCCAAATTAGAAACCCAGATTGAAAGAAAAAAGTTTCTTTATTCTGTCTTAAATGATTCTAGGATTAAACAATTAATAAAAGACCAAAAGCTCAAAAAAGCGCAAGAGCGCGCACTAATCATGCTCAAGGAGTGGAAATGAACAAAAATATCATTAATGCAAGAGTTACCTTTCGAAAATCTCCAATTCATGTTTTAGAGAAGTTTACATTCAAGGATCTAAAAAATGCATACTTGCATTTTGAAAAACATTCTGGATTATCAGAATTTGTAATTCTTCAGACATGTAACAGAGTAGAATTGTTTGGAGCCGCAAAAGATTTCGACATAAATAAAATCAAAAAAACTTGGGCATCGTTATCTGGACTTGAAGAAAATGCCTTTAAGGAAAATTTAGAGATAAGTGAAAACAAAGAGGTTTTTGAACATTTGTTAAAGTTAACCTCGGGTTTAGATTCAATGGTTGTTGGAGAAGAACAAATTCTAGGACAGATTAAAAATTCCATCACCACAGCAAGAGAAAGAAAATTCTCAGGGGAACATCTCAATACTCTATTTGACAAGGCTATTCGAATCGGAACTAGAATAAGAAATTCTACTGGAATTAGTAAAGGAGGAGTTTCGATTGGTTCTATGGCGGTTAAGCTTGCAGAAGAAAATGTTGATGAACTAAGATCAAAACAAATTTTGCTAATTGGTACAGGTGAATCTGCAACACTAGTTGCAAAGTCTCTTAAAAAAAGAGAATATTCCTTTTTTGTATCAAGTAGAACTTTGGAAAGATCACAAGCTTTTTCTGAAACAGTTGGGGGTAAGTCAATAAGATTTGAAGAAGTAATTTCAGGTTTTCATAAATATGACGTAATATTTGTCGCAACTGCTGCACCCTATTTTCTTGTTACATATGATAGAATAATGAACGCAGTTGAATCTAATCCAAAAGGAAAAATGATTTTAGATTTATCTAATCCAAGAACAGTAGATGAAAAAGTAGCAACTATTGCTGGAATAAAATTAATGAACCTTGATCAAATCTCAGAAATGGTCGATAAGAACATGAGAACCAGAATAGGAAAGGTTTCAACCGCTCAAAATATAATTAGTGAAGAATTACCAATAGTTGAAGCAACAATGAAGCGACTTGATGCCGAACCTCTTGTAAAAGAAGTTTTCAAAAATATCGATTCCCTAAGAGTAAAAGAATTACAAAAAGCTCTTCAAATGTTAGATGAAAAAGATGAAAAAAGAATCAAAATAATTGAAGAGCTTAGTAAAGCTATAGTAGAAAGTATTGTTTCAGCACCAATGAACAATCTTAGAAAAGCTTCTGAACAAGGAAATCCTGATTTGTTAGCAATTGCAAGCAAACTTTTTGATTACAAAAAAGAATAGCTAAACTACAGACTAGGATTATATATCAAACAGATGGATTTTGATCATGTCTTTTCCTAATAGACGTCTTAGGAGATTAAGAAAAAATAAAAGTATTCGAGATTTGGTTCAAGAAACAAGACTTTCTCCAAAAGATTTGATTTGTCCTGTTTTCGTTCAGGAGGATTTGAAAAAGCCAATTCCTGTTGAAACTATGCCTGGATTTGAAAGATTACCTTTGGAAGTAATCAATAATGAAATTGATTCGATTATTAATTTGGGAATTCCTGCAGTAATGTTATTTGGAATCCCAAAATCAAAGGACGACCTTGGTTCATCAGCATTTGATGAAAATGGAATTGTTCAGCAAGCGATCAAAGTAATTCGAAAGAGTTACGGTGATAAAATTGCAATTATTGCAGATGTTTGCTTGTGTCAATATACTTCAAAAGGTCATTGTGGACTAGTAACTGACCACACAATAGATAATGATTCCAGCATAGAAACTTTGGCAAAAATTGCAACTACTCAGGCAAAGGCAGGAGTTGATGTTGTTTCACCTTCTGCAATGATGGATGGACAGGTAATTGCAATCCGTCAAGGATTAGACGATGCAGGTTTTTCTGATGTTGCAATAATGTCACATTCTGCAAAACATCGTTCGTCATTTTATTCACCTTTTAGAGATGCTGCTGAATGTGCCCCAAAATTTGGTGACAGAAAGACCTACCAAGTCCCATACAGTAACGCAAGAGAAGCAATGCGAGAAGTTGAGATGGATGTTAATGAAGGAGTAGACATTGTTATGATAAAGCCTGCCTTGGCATATCTTGATTTAATAGCTGAAACAAAAAAAAGATTCAATGTTCCTGTTTCAGCATATAGTGTTTCTGGGGAATACTCACTAGTAAAGGCAGCTTCGCAAAAAGGTTGGGTACAAGAAAATGAGATTATCTCAGAAATTCTTTACTCAATTAAAAGGGCAGGAGCTGATATGATAGTAACCTATTTTGCAAAATCTGCGGCAAAATTTCTTCAGGAAGAGAAATGAAAGATGAACAGCGTTTTGAGATGGAACGTGCTTTTGATTTATTACCACATGTTGCCGGTGCAAGCTGGGCAGTAATCTGGTTTCGATTTAATGGTATTCCCAAGCCCACACGAGAAGAATTTCATGAGAAAGTCCTAGAATATTTTAACTTGTTAAATCCTCTTTTTGATTCGTATCCTACCTCAGATGAATTTGCTGAAATGAAAAAATATATCCAAATGAGAAAAAATGAAGAAACTAAAAAAATTAAGGAGGGTCAAAATTCTGAGATAGAAATAAGATATGACAGGTATGTCGATTACGGCTAAATTTCTCTTTTTAGGTCAGTTAGAAATCTTCTAAGAATTTTTGTTCTTCTTTTAGCTTCCTTTTTACCAGACTTTGTATTCATCTTGCTTTCAATAACTAAGAGTTTTTTGTAAAAATGATCTAGTGTCCAATTTTGATCATTAGGGTTTCTAATTGAACAAAAAGGGTCAGATTTGTTATAAAATGGTCGATTTTCAGAACCTCCCACTGCAAAAGTTCTTGCAATTCCAATTGCACCTATAGCATCAATCCTGTCTGCGTCTTGTAGGATTTTTCCTTCCAAGCTTGTTGGTTTTTTGTTTTTAGAAAAGCTGTGATCCTCTATAGCATTTGAAATTATTTTTATTTCTTCATCTGGGAAGGAAAATTTTTTAAGAATTTTTTTCGCTTCTTTAGAACTTTTAGTGGAAGATATTTTTGATCTTTTATCATTTTTTGGAAAGGATGCAATATCGTGTAATAATACTGAATACAGTACCAATTTTTTATTTGCTTTTTCCTTAGTGCATATCATTTTAGCAGTTTCATAAACTCGTAAAACATGTTCAAAGTCGTGTGCAGGATCATTTTTTCTCATCCATTTTTTTACTTCATTATAAATTTCTGGTTTAGCTTTCAATTTAGAATTTCCAAATTTTTGGCTTTGTCAATCTGAATTTTCTTTGGGTTAATAACAATCCCCAATCAATAAAAGTGAAAAATATTACAGCTCCAATGCCTATTACATCTACAATTAAAATTCCCAAGTATCTATTTTCAAATAATTCCAAAAATGGGACTAGTACAACTTGACTAATAGAAACCATAATGTAATAGGAAATCAATCTTCCAAACCAAAAACCAATGTAAAGTCCTATGCTTTTTGCTCTCATTAGACCGTATGCAACAAAGAGCATGTTGCTGGGAAGAGGAGTAGCTGCAAAAACAAACGACGTTAAAAAATAACCGAATTTTCTGCGATTCAAAAAGTTTCCAATTGTATCAAGATTTGATTTTTGTTGAGTACCAGCGAATCGTCTAAAAAGATGGCTAATTCGTTTTAGAATAAATCTTCCAATAGTTGCACCTGTGGCCCCAACTAATGCAAGCAAAATAGGATCTAATGAGGGATCTATGGCATAAAATGACGAGAGAACTATCCAAGATGGTGGCATCAAAAGAGGGGCTGCATTAACTCCTACCAGTAAAAGAAAGATTCCAAGATACGAATACTCTACTATTGTCTCAAAAATGTCAGCCATTTTCCCTTTAGAACATCCCCAGATGCGCTTCTAAACCCTTGTCTCTCATTTGTAACTGATAAAAATGCAAAAAAAAGAAAGAAGATGAAAAAAAATTCAGAATATAAAAAAGATTGTTTGTTTATTTCAAAAAAATGAATGGATCATTCAATATCTTTATATTTAAAAATGCAGTAATTATGTTGTGAGTTTAGAAGCTTGGAAATGTTTTAGGTGCAACCTTACATTCAAAGAAGAACCTCACGCAAAACTTCATGAAGAGATTTCCAGTCATTCTGTAAGTTCTGTAAAAATTATAGATACGTAGAAAACTTATGTTATTTTTAAAATTTCAAACTAGATAATTCTGTTCTCAAAATGGTTTAAGACAGTGCAGGAGGTGGGATTTGAACCCACGAACCCCTAAAGGAAAGGATTTCCTATTGTGATAATCTTGAGTCCTTCTCGGTTGACCGGGCTTCGATACCCCTGCAACTTTTGCGAAACATTTGTGTTAAAAAAAGCTTTATAATTAGGCCGAAAAGAGTGCATTTATGATTACAACCGAACAAGCAAAAAATATGCGAAATAACATTGACATCGAAGGAATTGTGGAACGAAAAGGAGAAACAAGAACTGTTAGCAAAAAAGCGGGAGGAACAATTGATGTTTGTGATGCCTTTTTAGTAGATGATGCAGGAGAAATAAAATTAACACTTTGGGGAGATGACATACCCAAGATAGAAAATGGTTCCAAAGTTAAAATAACAAATGGCTATACTAATACCTTCAAAGGAGAAGTATCTCTTACAAAGGGAAAGTATGGACAGCTAGAAGTAATTTCTTAGATGTTTTCCTTTATTCCGTATTTAGCTGATATAATCTAATCTTTTTTCATCCTTAGTGGGTATACCAATTGGTTGCATTGCGCCCAACTGTGATGCTGCTTGGGATTCTATAGATTTGATTACTTGTTCAGTGTCGATTGCTTTTTTGTTAAGCTCTGACATATCAATTTCAATTTTTAACATCTTTGAGAGAACTTCTAACACAGTTTTAGAAGCCTTAGCATCTATTACGTATCCAGAGGTTTCACCCAATAGACAGGTTGCTCGTACAGAAGATTTTTTGGCAGTTCCAATTATTACTCCATTCATTCCGGTGATACTTCCTCTATTCATTTTAATAACATCATAATTTGAAAATTCTTTTACAACTTCTAGTGAAGTGCTTGTACCGAAAACTTTTGGAGTTTTTGAAAATTTTTCAGTTATATAGGCAGCAAGAGTATAGATCTCATCAATTTTGAGTTTTTTACAAATGTTTAGAATTTCTTCTGAAAGAGCATATTCAGCTTGTGCAGACACTGGCTGTGCATCACCAGTTAAAATGACAAGGTCATTTGTATTATTTTTGCAAAAATATAATGAATTTTTTATCAAATCAACTGTTCCATCGGATTGAATCATTACCTGTGGTGGAAAAGAAGATGAATAGATATCTGCAAAACGTGTACCATGTAGTTTCTCTACGATATAATCAACTGCAATCTTTCCAACATAACCACTACCAGGAAGGCCACAAATGAGAATTGGGTTGTTTAGCGTTGGTTGCGATAAAAATTCTACTTTAATTTTTTCTTCAGACAACATAAGTTATTACGAAAAATCAATCAATATTAACTAATCTTGATTTCTATTTTTTTCTAGATTGGACTTTTGATCTTTAACTTTTTTTTGCTGGCTCTATTTTTCTTTTTTCTAAGTTGTTTTGTTTTCTTTCTGGATTGTCTTTTTGTTTTAGTTTTCTTTTTTATCTTAGATTTTTTCTTTTTAGATTTGGTTTTTTTCTTAAACTTGATTTTTTTCTTTTTAGATTTGGTTTTTAACTGTGATTTTTTCTTTTTTATAAAACGAGAAGCGGTCTTTCTTTTACGTGCCAATCTAGCGGCAGCAAGTTTTTTCCGTTTTGCAGCCATTTCAGATAATTTCTTCCTAATCTGAACAATATTTTTTCCAACTGATTCTTCTTTTCTGGTTTTGCTCGTTATTTGTTTAGCTAAACGTTCAGAGGCTTTTTTACTTTTTTTAATTAGCTTTTGTAATGTGGGTTTTGTTTGTGTTTGTTTGTGAATCTTTGTAGAAATTCTAGATTTTGATTTTTTGAAATCTTCTAGTGCCAGGGTTATTTTTTTTGCCATTTTGTTTCGCTGTTTTATCTCAGCAACAATTTCATCAATCATTTCAGAGATTATATGAAGACGCGATAAAGCCTGTTGTTTTTCTTCGTTTGATTGTGCAAATTCTATTTCTTGTTCGGTTTCTTCTTTGGCATCTTTTTCTCGTTTTAACCTCTCTTCTGCAGCTACTTTTAATCTCTGAATACTCTCTTGTTGAGCTAAACGTTGGGTCAATACAGTTGAAATATCATCTAATTTTTCCTTGGAAGTTTCAATTCTTCTTTGAAGCGATACCAAGCCAAAGGTTGATCTTTTAGCAAGCGATTGTGTTTTTTTTAATTCCATTTCGCTTCTTCTCCTCAGTTTTGATGCCTCTTGTTTTTGTGTTTGTAGTCTTGAAGCCTGTACTGTTAACGATGCCAATGCTAAATCTGAGATGACTTGGTGGAATAAGTTATTCTTATAATCAGGATTTGACTTTTCAGTAAAGAATTTTAACATAAAATTTCGTAAAAATTTTTCAGACTTTAATTTTTGAAGAAATATTAGGTCAGGTTGGGTGAATAAACAAGAATTATGGAATTTCATCCCTCCCAGGTTCCCATTGAGAGAGTTTTTGATGTAAAGGATGAAAAGGAGGCATCGGATATTGCCCAGGAAATAGTAAAGCTTGGCTTTTCTAACAAAAAAATGGGTTTTAAGGTTCTGATGCCAAAAAATGAAAAAATTGCAAAAAGAATTGGCTTTACAATCACAACTGGAATCAATTATGGTTTAAGACAATCAAAACAAGTGCAAGATATTATGTATTGGACGTATCAGCATGACAAAGATCATTATGCCATTGTTTTTATTAGTTCAAAAGTTTTTGAAGAATTAGGTTTTTGAACCTTTGAACATTTCGTAAAGTTTTGACTTTTTTGCAACAACGCCAGCTAGTAGTATTCCAAGAATTGCTCCACCTATGACGTCCATTGGGAAGTGTTGCATCACGTAAATCCTGCTAATTGACATCAAAATCGGATATAGTAATAAGAGGTAGCATCCCCTTGGGAACCTTTCAGATAAAACATATCCAAGAATAAGGCCAAAAATTGTTGCTCGTGCTGCATGTCCAGATGGAAATGAAGCATTAAACCCTCCTTCACAGAATAAAGCAAAGGTATCTTCACTAAGTTCTATAGGAAAAGGAGTTCCTGTGAAATCTAAAGTTGGTCTATCTCTATCTACACCACATTTGATGTATCCAGTAAGTAAAGTTGCCATTACCAACAAAATCATCAGGGCTAGTCCTAATCTTCTTGTTCTCTTGATAATAAGTAAGACAATACTAAAGCCAAGCATGTAATAGACATCACCTGCTTCGGTAATGGATTGCATGGAAAGATCTAATATCGGATTTCCAGCTATTGATTGAAAATATAGAACAATAGAATTATCAAATTCCGCAGTAATTCCAAAATATACTAAGAGTGTAATGATTATGAAGGCCATAATTAGAATAATAAAAGGCCTTGAGCGAACATCAAAAATCAATTTTTGCATTTAGACCACCTTTGAGTGTTTTATTTCCAATTTTCTCAATAACTTTTAAGATGAATATTGGAAATACATACTACTCTAACATTATTCATTTCCGTATCTAAAAGGTCAGTCCATAAATTTTAAACAAATTTAGAATCTGATCGACTCAAAGATTTTAACGGGGATAAAAAAAGGAAGGGCGTGAAACTGCTTACTCTTGATGATTTTGAATTAAAAGATAAAACTGTCTTTCTTAGAGTGGACATGAATTGTCCAATAAATCCTGATACAATGGAAATTTCTGGAACAACAAGGATTGAAGAAGCAACAGAATCAATCAATGCTATAAAAGATGCAAAAATTGTGGTTGCTTCACATCAGGGGCGTGTAGGTAACAAAGACTACACGGGGATGGAAAAGCATGCTAAAGTTCTTGAACAGTTATTGAATAGAAAAATAAAGTATGTAGAAGACGTTATTGGTGTCTCTGCTCAAAATGAAATAAAAAACCTGAAAAATGGAGACGTTCTTTTACTTGATAATCTGAGATTGTGCGCAGAAGAAAATTATGAATTTTCATCTGCAGAAGCAGCTAACACTATTATGGTAAGACGCCTTGCCAAATTATTTGATCTTTGTGTTATGGATTCCTTCCCTAGTGCACACCGTTCACATCCTTCAATCGTGGGTTTTTCATACGTTTTACCGTCTTGTGCAGGAAAAATAGTTGAGAGGGAAGTTAAAAAATTAGATGAGATTATGACTGTTGCAAAAGCTCCTCATGTTGTAGTTCTTGGTGGGTCCAAAGTAGCAGACAGACTAGAAGCTATAAATCTTCTCATAAAGAAAGGTCGGGCAGACCATGTTTTGCTTACAGGTCTTATTGGCAATGTGTTTATGCGCGCACAAGCTAGGATTAAATCTCCTTTGGGGATAAAAAGAGAAGAAGAAATTGTTTCTAAAGCTCATTCTCTCATAGGTGAATATCCTGATGTTTTTTCTACTCCAGTGGATGTTGCAATAGATAAAGACGGATCTAGAGTGGAAGTAGATGTTCGTGATTTGAATAAAGAAGACAAGATATTTGATCTTGGGCCTAATACTGTAGAACATTATAACAAATTGATATCCGGAGCGGGCACTGTATTCATGAGTGGTCCACCGGGTTACTTTGAAAAAGAACAGTTTAGTTTTGGCACAAAATCCATCTTAGAAGGAGTAACAAACTCTATGGCAACAACCATTGTTAGTGGCGGACATCTAACTTCTGCTCTTAAAAAATATGGTTTAGCAGACAAAATTAACCATATTAGTACTGCTGGAGGAGCACTTGTATTGTATTTGACCGGAGAAAAATTACCAATGATACAATCCTTAGAAGAAGCTGCAAAAAAGCATCGAGCTAAATAGCTGACTTGCATTCAGGATTTGTACAAAATCTCTCTTCAGATTTTCCCAAGTAGATTTCTTGTTTACATGAATTGCATTGAATTTTTTCAATTTTATCGAAAAGCTTGAACCATTGAGTGGTAAAATTCTGTGCAATATTTCTTAACAATCCGGAATCACAAATTTCTTTGAAATATTTTTCCATGTCATCTATAGTCCAAGATTTGTCAACGTCGCCATTATTTTTGAGGATTTCAAAAATTTCATCGTTATTGAACTTAAGTTCTGTGTCATTAAACTTTTCAAAAATTAGTTTTCTTATTTGGTTAGGTATTGGAACTGAAGGTGTGAAATCACCCATATCAATAAAGCTTTGATGCTTCATCTTTTAAGTTATTGAGTGAAGCAGAATCTTCAATTTTTTTGCCCAAAAAAGTATACAAACCTAGCTTTAAGGCCTTGAGGGACAATAATGCACATTTAATTCGGATTGGGCTCTGCTTTAACAGATATTCTAATCCCAATTCTGATAGAATTTCTTCTTTCTTTAGATTTCTGACATAACCAAGATCTTTTCCTTTAATCAGTTGTGTCAATACAGAGGTACAGGCTTTACAGATAGTACAACCATCACCATGCCATTTTACATCGGAAATAGAATCGTCATTTACATTCATTTGTAGAGTAATACTGTCCCCACACATGGGATTTGAATCATGTTGAGAAATATCTGGATTTTCTAAAGTTCCTTCATTGCTAGCATTCCTTGCCTCATCTATTATTATTTCAGTGTATAATGGATCACTCATAACTTGTATAACTCGGAAACTTTTTCTAATGATTTGATAAGTTTATCAACATCTTCTTTGGTGTTGTAAATGTAAAAACTTGCACGATTAGTAGCTGCGACATTTAATCGCTCCATCAAAACCTGCGCACAGTGATGACCTGAACGAACTGCTATTCCTTCTCTATCAATTATTGTGGCAACATCATGAGGATGTACGTCGTGGAAATTAAACGAAATTACTCCACCTCGATTTAAAATATCTTTGACTCCATAAATGGTAATTCCTTTAACTTGTGACATTTTTTCTAATGCATATTTTGTCAAATCTATTTCATGTTGTCGTATTGCATCCATACCAATGTTGGAAAGATAATCGATTGCTGCGGAAAAACCTATGACGTCGGCAATATTTGGAGTTCCTGCCTCAAACTTGTAAGGTAGATCATTCCAAGTAGTTTCGTACTTGTGTACCTCACGAATCATATCACCTCCACCATGAAAAGGAGGCATAGTTTCTAAGATTTCTTTTCTTACCCACAAAACTCCAACACCAGTAGGCCCAAGCATTTTATGAGCTGAAAAAGCAAAAAAGTCACAATCTAATTTTTCAATATCAACTTTCATGTGTGGAACAGATTGTGCCCCGTCTACGAGTGTTTTTACGCCAGCCTTTTTGCATCGTTTAATGATTTCTTCTGAGTTTGAAATTGTTCCAAGAACATTTGACATCTGACTGAAAGTAACCAGCTTTACTTTGCCAGTTTCTAGATAAGAATCCAAGTGGTCTAAGATTAATTCTCCGTTATCATTAATTCCGATATATTCTAACTTTGCACCTTTTTCTTTGGCTAAAAGTTGCCATGGTACGATGTTACTATGGTGCTCGTATTCAGTAGTTACTATGATGTCTCCTTTTTTGATATTTTGTCTACCCCATGTATAAGCCACAAGGTTAATAGCTTCAGTAGTACCCCTAACAAAAATTACTTCCTCTTTATTCTTAATGTTAAGAAATTTAGATATTTTTTCTCTTGTTTTTTCATAAGCTTCTGTGGACTCTTCTGCTAAAGCATAAACTGCTCTATGAACATTGGCGTTGTGATTTTTGTAATAATCACTAATGGCGTCAATAACTTGATTTGGTTTTTGAGTAGTTGATGCGTTATCCAAATACACTAGAGGTTTTCCATCACGAACCATCCTTTGTAAAATTGGAAAGTCTTTTCGAATGTTTTCAGTTGATAAGGCACTAGTTTGCAATTTTTTTATATCTCCACGTAAATCGAGTTCTGATCTATTTTAACATTGTATGTTTTCAACGATTTTTCAGCAGGAGGGTTTTGAGGTTTGCCGGTTTCTAAATTAAAAACAGAAAGATGTAATGGGCATCTTACTCCCTCTTCGTTTAACATTCCTGTTGAAAGGTCAGCTTCTTCATGTGTACAAATTCTATCGGTGGCGTAAATCTTGCCATTAAAATTGGATAAAAGAATTTTTTTAGTTTCGTGATCAAAACTAAACAAATCTCCGCTTGAAACTGTTTCTAAATTACAGGCTTTAATCCAATTAGTCAAACTGATCACCTGTACTTGTAATGTTGTTCAATTTCAGCATCTTCATTGTATCTGGTTTCTTCTACTTCGATTATAGCCTTGAGCTGTTCGTCATTACTTATTTCCAGCTCTTTTCCTTCCCATTTTGATTCTATTAGATATGCAATCCACGCCCTAACTTGATGAGACATTTTTCTTGAAAGTGGTTCCAAAAATCCTTCAACTATTGTTCTTTCTGCCTCTTTTTTACTCAAACATCTGGTTTGAAGATAAAAGAGTTGTTCTTCATCAATTTGTGCTACTGAGGCCGAGTGAGTTGCTCTAACATCGTTTGTAAATATCTCAAGTCCTGGAATGGAATCCGATTTTGCACCTTTATCTAATAAAATGGAACGGCCTGACAGAAATGAATTGGATTTGCTTGCTCCTTCTTTAATTCGTATCATCCCTTTGAATAGTGATTTTGATTTATCTTTGAGAATTGATTTTTCAATGACTTTTCCTTCTGTGGATGGCTTTTCGTGATTCACGTTTGTAGAAAGATCAAAGGATTGGTCATCGTTTCCAAACACTACTTCAGAATCGTTTACCGATGCGCCTGTACCATTAAGATAATAATCAATTCTATACCTTGATAACATTGAACCAAATAATCCCAAATACCAGTTTATTTTAGCATCTTGACTTACAATGGATATTCTTGTTGAAAAGTTAACCGAACTGTGATCCATCATTTGTAAAGTGGTTCCATCTAATTGGCTGTTGGGGCCTACATTAACATTAAGTAATTCTAGATATGCCTGTTGATGGGAAACTTTTGGAGAATACAATTCTTGTACAATACTGGCTTTAGTATTTTCTTCAGTAATAATGACGTTACGAGAAATGATGGATACGCCGTCAAGTGGAAGCGAAGAAATAATGTGTATTGGCTTTTCTAAAATTAAATTTCTTGGAATGTAAATAAATATGCCAGAATTAAAAGCTGCATTGTTTAATGCAGTGTATTTATCTTCTTTGGAATTTGTAGATTCCAAGGTTTTTTGAATAAGATCGCCGTGATTTTTTAACGCATCATCGATTGAAGAAATTACAAGGCCTTTTGATTTTTGTTCTTCAGGGATATTTATTCGGTCAATGTTTGAACCGATTTGTACGATTGTAGTTTCATTTGCAAGATCACTTAATCTATTTTTTAAAAATTCGGGGATGGATTTGTCAGAAGCTATTGAAAGAGAAACTTGTTGAGGATCCATTCGTTTGGCATCTGTGTATTTGTTATAAAGTGGAGAGATTTCAAGAGGAAGTTCTTGATAAATGCTTAACGAGTTTTTTCGATATTCTTTTAACCAATCAGGTTCGTTTTTTGAAGAAGAAATTTCATCTATGAGGCTAGAACCAATTGTTGAAAGTGCAAGTTTTTGCATAGTTTATCATAATTGGTCCCATTATTAACCGACTGAACCATCCATTTCGAGTTTGATTAGCCTGTTGAGTTCAACTGCATATTCCATAGGAAGTTCTTTGGTAAAGGGTTCCATGAATCCATTTACTATTAATGACAAAGCCTCTTCTTCTGTGAATCCTCTTGTCATCAGATAGAAAATTTGTTCATCTCCAATTTTTCCAACAGTTGCCTCATGGGTTACGGTAGCATCTTCTTGGTTTATCTCCATGTAAGGATAGGTGTCTGTCTTTGATGTATCATCTAAAAGTAATGCATCACATCTTACTGTTGCTTTAACATTGGTTGCTCCTTTTGCTACATTTAACAGGCCTCTGTAAGTTGATCTACCATTAAGCCGACTAACAGATTTTGATGTAATTTTAGATGTGGTGTATGGGGCAAGATGCACCATCTTAGCACCTGTATCTTGATGTTGATTCTTTCCTGCAAATGCAACAGAAAGTGTTTCACCATATGCTCGTTCTCCCATTAGATAAATTCCTGGATATTTCATTGTGAGTTTGCTACCAATGTTTCCATCAATCCATTCTACTCTAGCGCCTTCGTA